>JAITXS010000119.1 GCA_031284645.1 Spirochaetaceae bacterium
CCTGTACCCACTTCCAAAAGACTGGTAATTCTCCCTTTTACATGGAAACATCCCGTTGTCGGGGCGGTAATGCGGCTGAGAATTTTTAGTAAGGTAGATTTTCCGGCACCGTTCCTTCCCATAATACCAATGCGGTCACCTTGTTCTATTTCAAGATTAATATCTGAAAGCGCCCAAAAACCGTCTTTACTGCGACTATGCCGTGTACCGATTTTTACATTTGGATCCTCGGCACCGGTAAGACGGGCAAGATGACTTTGAATATCCTTCCACAGGGTACCGTTATTAATAATCCCAAGCTTATAATACTTCGAAAGCTTTTCAATTCTGATCGCGGGCGCCATTATATTACATCCACAAATGTCTTCTCGTTACGAGTATATAGAATTAAGCCCAAAAATACAACTACCAGCGTGATCCCAAGGCTTAACAGTATCATCTCACCCGGAAGGTTTCCGGAACCGTAAAACCATATTCGAAATAATTCCATCGGTGCGCTTACCGGATTACAGTAAAAAAACCAGCGGAGTTTTTGCGGAACCTGCTCTAATGGATAAACAACCGGCGTAACATACATCGCAAGCTGCAAAACCAAGGTAACGACATTGTTAAGATCGCGGTATTTTGTTGTAAGCGCGGAAACTATCATGCCGCATCCTGTACCAAGAGCGCCAACCCAGATAATCATAACCGGAAATAACAAGGCGTAAATCGTAGGGCGCACCGGATTTCCGGTAACCAGATAGTAAGCATAAAACACTAAAAGCATGGCAAACTGGATAAGCATTCTGAAAACCGCGCTGAATGTTGTGGCGATCGGAGTTACCAGACGCGGAAAGTAGACTTTTCCGAAAACATTCGCGTTAGCTATAAAAATAACAGAGGCGCTGTTCAAACAGGTAGAAAAATAGGTCCAAAGCATTGTCCCGCCATAGTAAAACAAAAGCATGGGAATATTCCCCGTTCCCATATTCGCGATATTGTTGAATAAAAACGCATATATCAGCGTGGAACAAAGCGGACTTATAATATACCAAAGAGGCCCAAGTATTGTCTGTTTGTATGTTACCGTAAAATCACGGATAAAAAACATAATAATTAAATCTCGATAACGTATGAGCTCGCGAAGTTTAAAGTCAAATATCCTGTGCTTTGCCGAGATCGTTAAATCCCAATTCATTATATGCCCACCTTGATGTTTCTTGTTGTCCAAGATATTATATTTTATAATATGTTTCAAGACGGTTTATGAAAACCTTGCTGCCGATACTGATAGCCGCATCATTTGAAAAAAACAGGGGAGGCGGACATCTTGTCCGCAGCGCCTCCTTGGTACGAGATCTTAATATGCGCGGATTACCGGCATATCTCTTTTTAAGCGGCAAGCGTTGTACCGCTTTGGCCCGTGAAATTGCCGGAGACGACATAGAGCAATTTATTATTTCCGGCGATGAAATCGAGAAAAAACAGTGGAAATTCGTCATCTGCGATCGTTTTAAAACACCCGCCGATGAATTCTTCTTTTTTCAAAAACTCGCCCCGCTTATCGGAATTGACGAAGGCGGCCCCTGCCGCGCTTCTTTTGATTTTTTAATAGATCTGCTGCCGCTCCCCCCTGAACGCGGCATACAAAATCTTTTAAGACCCTCTCTTTTGAATTTGCCCAAAAAAAGAAAAGATACCCCTTTTGCGCCCTTGCACGCTGAAAAGCTCAAAGTCCTTATCAGTTTCGGAACAGAAGACAAGACATCCCTTGCCCTCAGAGCGGCGGAACTTTGCGCTTCTCGCGATAATATTGAAATAACCTTAATCGAAGGCGCTTTACACAATTCAGGGCTGCACAAGATAAAAAATGCCGTGCCGTACTACAGCAAAACAGAGGGTAAAGTGAGCGTGGTAAAGTCCGTTGCAAACTTGCGGGAAACATTTGCCTCGTATGATCTGATTATAACTCATTTTGGCCTAAGCGCTTTTGAAAGCATCTATGCCGGAACTCCGGTCGTTTTATTTTCTCCGACAGCCTATCATAAAAAGCTCGCGTCTTCGGCGGGGTTTTTCACTGCCGATAACAAGCTGTCTTTAGATACAAAAACACTGGAGACAATCCGCATGCAATCGGCAAAAACAGCAGAAAAATATCAACTTGACAGTGTACAAAAAGTACCGTTAGCACAATACATCGGTTCGGCGCAACCGCACGTGTTTCAGACCTGTCCCCTCTGCGGTAAAACAAAAAAATCAGCTCCCGTGTTAGCGCGTTTTTCCGAAAGAACATACCGGCGCTGCCGGTATTGCAAAAATATTTTTATGGAACGCTTAACGCCGCCGCCCATAGAATATTCCGATGAATATTTTTTTGATTTTTATAAAAAACAATACGGAAAAACCTATCTGGAGGATTTCCCCCATTTAATTGCACTTTCAAAACAACGCCTTGATGTCATCAAGAAATTGATCGGATGTACAGATAAAAAGCGCCCCCAAACATCCCCTCGTTTGTTGGACATAGGCTGCGCGTACGGAGCCTTCCTTGCTGCGGCAAAAGAAGAAGGGTTTTCAGCCACAGGCATAGACCCTTCGCAAGGAGCCGTCAACTATGTGAACAATACTCTGCACATACCCGCGCATCAAGCCTATTTCCCGCAAGAAATACCCTTTGACCACAGCAGTAGTTTTGATATCATTACCCTGTGGTATGTCATCGAACATTTTGAAAACCCCGCATCGGCAATAAAAGCCATACACAAATTACTCAAAAAAGACGGCCTTTTTGCTTTTTCCACACCATCGACCACAGGCGTTTCAAGCCTCTTTTTTAAACAAAATTTTTTAAAGAACAGCCCCGCCGATCACCGCACAATCTGGACACCCCATTCCGCAAAAAAACTATTGCGGAAGAGTGGCTTCTTTGTAAAAAAAATCATCATTACCGGACATCACCCCGAACGCTTTCCGCTTGTCGGAAGATTTTTACATAAAAAAGAAAGCATCCCCTATCAGTTATTCATGAAAATCAGCATCTTTTTTGGACTAGGCGATACCTTTGAGCTCTACGCGCTTAAAATCGGGGGCCCCAACCCTTAAAGCATCACATCAAAATGAAGGGAGAGCCCATTTTTGACAGTGAACGTAAAACCGGAATATTAGCCAAAACCCTGTTCCCGGACTTACGCAACAACAGTATTTTCTTGACAAATTTATGGAATGTGTACTACACTCACATTATGAGGAAAAAGGATGTGAAGGATATCTTATCAGCAGATCGATCGATTTACAGCGCAGCCGTGGCCCAACACACCTTATAAATTATTTAAGTACAACAAAATTTGCCAAATTCCTTTAAACGGAAGCCGCAATGAACGGGTAAAAAAGGAAATTTTTTTTCTGCGTTTACCACGGAAAATCTCCGCACAAACCCTCTGTGCTGAAAACGGGGGTGTCCGTTTCCCTTGAGATAAAACCATGCTGTGTTTTAAAAGGTGAATTATAATATGTTTCGAAACAGGGAGTACCGCACGTTTGAAAAAGGCGTGCATTATTGGCTTGTTATGGTGGTAATGAATATGAAAATGAGAGTGTGTATTGCCGTATGCTTTTTTTTTGCAGGATTATTCGCCGGAGCCGGAGATAGTTCCCTGCCTTATACGGTGTTTTCCCCCGGCGACCCGATTTTTGAAAAGCTTCGCTTTTTAGTTGTTGAATCGGGCAATAGTTTTCTTTCGTTTACCCCGCCGCTTTCCCGTAACGAGATATTAAATATTCTTAACGATATTAACGAAGAATCTCTTACACCTTCCTCCCGTGAGCTGTATTGGTTTATAAACGATGCTTTAAAGCCAAAGACAGTTTACTCGGAGGGCGTGTTTTCTCTCTCGGCTCATATTCTCGCTCAGCCGGAAGTTCATATGAGAACAAATCCTGATATTGAGTTTACCGAAAAATATTCGGCACGCCGAACAGCACTTTCCTTTCCTCTTAATTTCTATTTTTCAGACAGAGCTCAAGTTGCCATAACACCGATGTTTTCAAGTGATCCAAGCTATTATGCACAGGATGGTTCCTATGCGGGAACCAATATCCCTTATTCGGACTCGCACTTTGACATGAATATGCCGTTACGGGCTTTTATTGCCGCAGGCGGCAGCTGGTGGTCTTTGCAGTTTGGAAGGGATAAAATTTCTTATGGTCTTGGACGCAGCGGTAATCTCGCTCTCTCCGATAATCCCGATTACTATGACTTTCTCCGTCTTTCGGTTTTTATTTCCGATATAAAATATTCTTTGTTAGTCACGCAACTACCGCTGGACCTGGGCTGGGATAACGGGAATTATTCTCTTATTGCGGAAACAAAAAGGGATATCATAGATCCGCAAAAAGACCTGTTGAATACAACACAGCGTTATTTTTATCTGCACCGTCTTGACCTGCGTCTTTTCAAAAAGATAAGCGTGGGCTTAAGCGAAGGCATAATGGTAGGCAACTCAGCGCCCGAAATACGCTTTTTGAATCCTTTTACCTTGTTCCATTCATTTTTTGCGTGGAGAGATTACGCAGACTGGGGAAAAGACGGGAAAGGCTCCGGTATCGGCTCTCTCTTTTCTTTAGATATTAATTGGGCAATTGTGCCCGCCCTCTCGCTCTACGGTCAATTTGTGATGAATCAATTTGCGTGGGTAACAGAAGCCGATGATCCGACACCAAATGCGCTTGGCTATCTTTTGGGAATGGAATATACCCGCTATTCGTTTGATGTATGGCGTACGGTTTTTTACGGTGAGTTTGTATATACCGATCCGTATCTCTACACGCTTTCAAGTCCTTTTGCAAGTTATATCTCAATGCGCCGTCTTTCGCCCGGGCCTAAAAGGCATCTCCGTTATATGTGGACAGGACACGAGGAAGGACGTGATATGATGCTTTTTACCTTGGGCGCGGCTTTCTCGAAAGCCGCTCTTTCTTTTGCCTTTGATCTTTCTTATATAGCACGGGGAGAGCACAACAGCTTGAAATGGGATTGGACCGATGCCCCCGGCGCCAATACCTTGCAGACTCCGAGCGGAAATGTTGAACATCAAATTTCGCTTGGTGTACGCTCGACATGGAAGCCGCTTGAATGGCTGGGGTTTTCAGGATATATCGGCGGCGTTGCATCTCTTAACAACGAACATCGGGACGGTAATAATCAATACGGAGCCGAATTAGGGCTTTCCGTCTCTGTAATGTATTAGCGGCAGGGCTTGGGCAGATCTGTCTTACTATACCATATGAAATGCGGCCCCCGGATATGCTGCACCAGCAAGATTTACGGGGGCCGCTTAACTGTCTGCCATCTAAATCGGAGGAAGTCCGGAGGGTAAGTTATCTACCCATCCTATGACTCCTTAATTCATGACGGCTCTCCTTTTACCGTTATTGAACAGTAAAAGAAGCGGCATTGTCGCCGGATGTAAATGTCATTTTCTTGATATTAAGAGTATCCTTTAATAGAGAATAGAAAACCTCTATCAGGTTCTCAACGGTTGCAACTTTCTTAACAACCACAAGGCGGCATTCCGGATAAGCTTTTGCAAGCTCAGTATCAAAAGCTATGCCAACGCTCGTGTTCCAAGGCGATCCGCCCTTAATTCCTTGTGCTTCATATACCTTGAGAAGCTCAGGAAGAATGGGGTCTTCTTTTTGCAAAATAATCGCGTGGTCAAAGTTTACTAAATATTCCCACACATGATTCTTGATGCTATTACACGCCACAACAAAACCATTTGAACTGTTTACATCGCCTTCTACTTCCAGCGTTAATGTTCCAGTATGTCCATGAAGATACTGTGCTTCTCCGATATACCCTAAAAACCGGTGTGCATACTGGATGTTGAGTTTAGTAATTGACGTTAACACCCTTTTTTCCTCACCGGCCGGTTTTTCTTTGAACGACGAAGCCGATACATGGCATACCGGACATTGGGCCGGTGCGCTTTCGCCGGTATGAACATACCCGCATTTTTTACAAATCCATTTTTTCATTTTAAAATCTCCTTCACAGATGAGAGTATAATAAACATTCGCTAAATTGTCAAATTTGACACTAAGTTGTGATAATGTAACTTACAAAACATCGATCCTGAGCGCGTAATGATATCGAAAAGATGAAGGAGCATTGCCGGAGTAAACTTGTAAAATCGCGTATTTCCTAATAGTATAAGAGAATGAATTTAAAACGATATTTGAATGTTTGCTTTGTCTGCTTGTTATTAATAAATATATCCTGTGCCTCTCCACCCGCGCGGGATGAAAACGAGGATGTTTTAGCCGGAAGTCTTAACGGGGAAGATACGGATCATTTTGAATTCATTAAAAGTCCGCTTGAGGAAGAAAATCTCCCGGTAGTTTCTTTTAACGAAATTTGGGCTTATGTGGTGAGCGGTAAAGAACAGGCACTTAAACCCGGACTTCCCCTGTCTGATATCGTATATTTTGGTGCGGAAGTCGACAGTTACGGACATCTTGAAAATATCCCCCTGCGGAAGAAACTCCCCGCTTTTCGGGGGTCTGTCCATATATCAATTGTCTGTAATAGCAGAGGGCTTACTCATTTTGTCATTGAACCGGAAAGTGCCGCCCGGAAAATTCTTGTTGATGAAATTCTGGACGCCGCTAAAAATTATGATGGCCTTAATATTGATATGGAACTTGTTCCCGAACGGGACTCCGGTAATTTTTTGTCGTTTTTAGCGGAACTTCACGCCGGTATCGGGGACAAAAAGATCTTTTCTGTCTGCGTGCCGGCGAGAACACAGCCGGGCGGCACATATGATTATGTAAAAATCGCATCTATTTCTGATAAAGTATTTGTTATGGCTTATGATGAGCACTGGTCAACAAGTAAGCCGGGCCCTATTGCCTCAATGCAATGGTGTAAGGCTGTCTCGGACTATGCCCTTAAAACAATCGGCCTGAAAAAACTGGTAATGGGTATTCCCTTTTATGGCCGTTCATGGGGCGACAGCAATCCATCACGGGCGATTATCCACGAAACAACCGAGAAAATTAAAAAAGAACATGGCATAGAGGCAATCCGGCGTATAAACGGGATACCGACTTTTAACTATGAACTTACGGTAAAAGTACAGGTCTACTACGAAGATGAGTATTCACTTGCCACTCGTGCTGCCCTGTACGACAGGCAAGGCGTCCGGTCAATCGGATTTTGGCGGCTCGGTCAGGAAAGCAATGCTGCCTGGTCCGTGCTTCAACTAACAAAATAAACGCCAATAGTCTTGGGGAAATAGGGACAGCTTATCATGCTGCGCGCCGTGCGTTGATAAAGGTTTCGACTTCTTCGATAATGGTCAGCACGGTTTCCCGAGGCACAAGATTCCCGCTAAAACGGATTGTGTCACATTTTTGAAAAAATTCAGAAAAATACCGGGGATAATAATTTTCATCAAGCCCTGAATCTTTGGGCAGGGTAATAGCAAGAAATTCAAGAGGAACCATTGAACGGCAGTCAATATTAAAGAAATTATCCAGAAATATTCTTAATTCGTTTGAAATTCCGCTAAGGGCGAGCTGCGCACTGATACTGTCTTTCTCTAAATTGGCTTTTAATTTTTTAATTGTTTTTTGTGTTTGGCGGATGATGCGTTTTTGTTTTATTTTTAATTTCAGGCCAAAAAATATATTCCCGCCGCGCGTAAAAAACAACAGGATAAATGCTGCCAAAATGATGATACCAAATACAAGCGCGCTTATAATCCACAGAGTGCCCGGAACGCTCAGCGGGGAAGCGGCGGGAGAGAGTACCATCGCGTGAGGAGAATTCTCGAGCAGAGAGGCGACGTATACTTCAAGCCCTGAAAGTGTTTTACCGTTGACAAAAATCGGCGGCACTTTCACGATTCCTGTTTTAAACACCTGAAAATCAACGATGAGCTGCCTGTCTTTGATTTCTATGGCATTGATAACGATATCATCTGATTTTGAAAGCTTATCCACAGGAAGAAAACTGTCTTTTTGGTCGAAGAAAAGTCCGTCCAAAGGGTATATCAGTCTGCCCTTGTCCCCGATATAAATTGTCTGGGGGATTTGATAAGGCATACGTGCGCCCGGCTCCCCGGCAAAAAGCCCGGTTCCCGACAAAAGGAGGAACAACGAAAAAAGATATATTTTTAACAAATTCGCTCCCGCCTTTTCACTCCTTATGTCTTTTAAAGCATAGCATATTCCCCAAGACAATGTATATCGCGGGAAGCGTACGGAGAAGCCTTCAGGGAAGTGCGAAGCAGCCGACTCAGCCATGTGCAGCTCCACGCCGCTGCTGCGGGCGCAGCACACGGCGAGGGTCATGGGGTCTAAATAGGATCTTGGGTATTGGGGTATGGGGTATGGGGTTATAGGGTATAGTTTTTATCAGAAATCTTTTACCGTACCCAACTCTGCTTTTCCTCAGCTTCGGGATAGGGGGTAGAGTTCTTATCTACCCTATACCCAGAACCCTACTACCCTAGCGCACACAGAATGCGGGGGCAAGGCCGCCGTCATCACTGCCTACGATTGTGTAAGCAGCGCTGCCATTGGAAGACACGCTGCAAAAACCGTAGGAATTGCCGGAATAAGGCGAAGCCTCCCAATACGAATAAGCGCTCCCCTTCGAATTATACTTTATTCGCTTAAGGTCGCTGTTATAATACTCCAAATATGCTTGATTAGTCACATCTTCCACGGTGGTCTTAGAATAAGCTCCATAGCTGTACGGGCCATTGCCAAACATCTCCCACTCTGTCGGCAGCCAGAGTTTGTCTGTTATGATGTCAAGATCTCTTTGAGCTGTATTACATATTTTGCGCGTCGGCCCCCAGATGATAGTATCATCATCCACCGGTACACCGGCGTCTTGCAGCCCCGCGATAAAAGACGACGTAAGATAGAGCTGCATCTCGCTCCCCACATACGCCTGAGGATAAATACCCTTTATACTCCGCTGAACAGGCAGATTCTGAAATTGCATTACGATATGTGCAAACGGTTCATCCACGCCCCCTTGATATAAAGCGTTATTGGCCCCCGGGTTAAACGAGTTTATCCCCACTACAATCAAACGCAAAAGTTTCCCGTTTACTCCCAAGTCATCATTGGCGATCCGGGTGCTCAAAGCTCCCTGATTGGGCACTGCCTCATCATCCATCACGCTCAGGTCCGGCAGATCCAGGTAATCTCCCAGCTTTATCCCGTCACCCACCAGGGCAGGGTCGAGCCTGTCAAGATACTCATGTATCCGGACAAATATGTCTTCCACCAAATTTTTATCCGTGCCTTGTGCGCTGAATTTTACCGCTAAATCAGGGCTGTCGATTAACACCCTGAGATCGCAAACCGCCGATATTCTCGTGCCGTTTATACGCGCTGTTATTACCGCACGCCCCCCTCCCACCGGCGTTACCATTCCGCTGCTGCTGTCTACGCTCGCCACACGCCTGTCGCTTGATTCCCAGCTTATACTTTGATTCGCCGCGTTAAGCGGATGTACTGCCGCGCTGAGCAAAATCGGATCACTCCCCGCTTCCGCGATTATACTTGTTTTATTCAGTCTTATCTCGTTTACTCTCGCCTGTGCAGCCCCCGAACCGTTTATACACGATATTCCCGGCCATACTACTGCCGCCACAAGCAATACGATCGTTGATCTCACTGTTACTCTCATTCATTTTGCTCCTTGTGTTTTATTATTTATAAAATAAAAACCACAGAGAACGCGGAATACAGCTATTCCCGTGCCTTGCGGATCATTTTTCTTGAGATTTCGCGCTTGTATTGCCTCACCTGCCGGAAGTTTAAGAACGGTTTTTACTTAAATACTTCGCCGGCAGCAGCTCTTAGCCCTGTCTTTTGAATTGTTACTTAATATATTGTTAGTATATATATTATATCTTTGATGTATCCGGTTTGTCAAGCGTGAATCGGGGTTTAGGAGGTAGAGAGGGTTTAGTGCTTACAGACATTTCCTGCCCATTCCCCTATACCCGGTACCCTTCCTTAAAATCTCCTGAAATTGCTAAAATAGAGTTATGAAAACGGTACATGAGCTTGAGCTCTTGATCAAGAAATATCAGGATTCTTACTATTCAGGTGAAGGGGAAATCTCTGATGCGGAATTCGATGAACTCTGGGATGAGCTCAAACAACGACGGCCCGATAGCCCTCTTCTTGCGAAAATCGGTGCGGAGCAGACTGATGGTTTCCCCAAGGCGCCTCATATTATTCCGATGGGGAGTCAGGAAAAAGCGGCAAATGAAGGTGAATTCCGTGTATGGGCGGAAAAACTTGGGCTGCCTGCTTTTGTGGTTGAATACAAGCTTGACGGGGCGAGTCTTGAGCTTCAGTATGAAAAATCTGTGCTTGTCCGTGCAATAAGCCGCGGGGATGGTCTTACAGGAGATCTTATCACGGCAAACGCGTTAAAAATGCAGGGTGTTCTTGCCAAGCTCCCTGTTGACTGGTCCGGGGGTATTCGGGGAGAGGTGCTTATGTTCCACGATGTCTGGCAATTAAAATATGCTGATAAAGCAAATTGCCGGAATGCGGCAAACGGCTTAATGCGGCGGAAAGACGGGATAGGCTGCGAGGATTTAACGCTTATCTGTTATGACGGAGCGGAAACGGGCAATGAGCATTTTTTTAAAACTGAAGTTGAGAAGATCAACTGGCTTGAACGATGTGGTTTTTTTGTCCCGCCGATAAAAGAATTTACCAGTATTGATGCTATTATTAATTATCGGGCGGAAATTTCGGCAAAACGGGCGGATTTAGCGTATGATATTGACGGGCTTGTGGTAAAAGATATCAATACTAATCCGGCAGACCTTAAAAAAGCGCGCCCTGAGCGGCAAATTGCCTTTAAATTTGTGCTTGAAGAGGCGGTCAGCAGACTTAAAAAGGTTGAATGGAGCGAAAGCGGCGCGACTTATACGCCTATCGGCATTGTTGATCCGGTACGTCTCGCCGGTACCCTGGTTCAACGCGCTAATCTCAACAACCCCGATGCTATCCGCGCTATGGGGCTTAAAATCGGCTCAAAAGTCGTGATTGTGAAGCGCGGCGAGATTATTCCAAAAATAGAAAGACTTGCTGAAGAAGGGGAAGCACTCTCGAATTTTAAAGAAATCCGCAAAAAATCACCTGAAATTCCATCCGCGGTTCAAAACGGAATCCGTGAGGAACAATCGCCGGATTTGGAGTGCGAAGAACATCCGATCGAATTTCCGCTTATATGCTCTGCCTGCGGCAGCGATCTTGTTGACGGGGGTACCCGACTCTACTGTCCGAATCCTGCCTGTCCCAAGCGCATATTTCACCGGATCGAAAAGTGGGTTTCAGTCCTTGATATCTATGAATTAGGTGAAAAACTCCGGCGGCGGCTTTTTGATACGGGCAGGCTGCGGAAAATTTCGGATATTTACACGCTTAACGTTGATGAATTAAACGAATATGAGCGTATGGGAGAGCTTTCGTCGGCAAAGCTCGTACGGAATTTACAGACAAAGCGAAGTATAACTCTTGCCGCCTTTATCGCGGGTTTTGATCTCGAGGGTATTGGTGAAACTATTATGGAAAATGTTACTCAGGCAGGTTTTGACACGCTCGAAAAGCTCCGTGCAGCCTCAAGCGAGGAGATTGCCGCAGTTCACGGGCTTGGCAAAATCACTGCACGGACTATTGTCGAGGGCTTAAAAGAAACTGCTGCGGATATGGATGCAACGCTCGGGCAGGGCATTATCAGTATAGAGCCGCCGAAACAGGCAGGCGATCTTCCCCGTGCCGGACAATCATTCTGCTTTACCGGTGAGCTTAAAACGATAAAACGAAGTGAGGCCGGGCTCATGGTTAAATCAGCCGGCGGATCGGTAAAATCCTCAGTGGTCAATGGACTCTCGTATCTTGTTACAAACGATATTGAATCAGGGTCCGCAAAAAATAAAAAGGCGCGGGAGCTTGGCATCCCCATTATTAACGAGGAAGCATTTTTAAACTTGCTGGGGACTGTGGGCAACGAATCTTAACTTGACGGACAGACCTTAATTTCCCGCGATCTTTTTAAAATGAAGATTCCGCACGCTTGAACGCAAAGTATTTTTCCGGCACCTCTTGCCTTGTGGTACGCAGGTACCCGCGTCCGAAAATATAGGTATCCATATAAACCATAATATGATTGCGCGCTTCCCTGCCGGTTTCCATATTGATATAGTAGATGCCGTTCCATTGGGAATCGGGAGTAAACTCGCCTAAAGCCATATAAAGATCAACACGGCTATGAATGTTCGCTGTCTTATCAATAACACGTTTTGCGAATTCTCCAAGCCCTGCTGACAGGACATAACCAAACGGATATCTCCATGTGCCGAATCTTCCCGCGCCGCCTTTCTGTACCACGGCTGTTTCAATGTCTTGAAAAATCACGGATAAATCTTCTTTTGCGTTTAAATCTTTTCCTAAATTCAAGTCAAGCGCCTCGGGATAGCCTACAAGTATTGAGGGTATATCCGCTTCGGCGAACATACCACCGTATTGAAAGAGCTGGCGGAGCAAAGGCCCGGTTTGCGCGTCATTCGTACAAAAGAAAAGCGCTTTTTTGCCGTATTTTTCGACCCAGCCGGGCGTATTTTCAAATACATAACGCAGAGTACGCGCTTCGCCTACATCCGATTCCGGATCGGGCACTTCAATATATCTAAATTGAAGTCCCAAATCTTTGCAGGCTTCCTCCATAATTTGACGGCGCAGACCAAGGGTATCGTAATCCATATGACGGGGAAATGAAATGTGGACAAAAGTGTCCGCCCCCATGTTTTTTGCTTCCCAGGGGATAAGATAACCCCGAGAAATAAAATCCTCGCTCACAACAATATCCGCGGCTTTTTGAATAGTATCGGGTTCCTCGTGCGGTTCACCGACAAAGAGCAATATATCAGGGCGCAGGCTACGGATCCTTAAAAAAGCCTCTGCTGTGCCCGGAATGCCTTGATTCACTATAATCGCTTTCATTTTAGGATCAGATGCAAGGGCAAGCAGGGAAGCAATCACGACTTCTTCTTGTTCTATAAACTGATCAGGGTAGCTGACATGCTGAATTATTCCGCCGTTCTCAACAGCTCCGTAACGGGCGATGAGCTCCCTACCTCCCACAAAAGAATCTTCCGAAAGCGTGTCGTCGCCGCTCATAAGACCAATATGATAATCTGCCGTTTCATTTTTTTTACAGGATGTGTAAATAAAAAACCCGCAGAGAAAAAGAAAGACCAGTCTCAATTTATACAAAAAACCCTCCCTTTTTTTAACGAGAATCCCTGACTATAAACCCCCATAGAGATTATGAAAATTCATAATGCCGTGCTAAAGCCCATGCTCCGGTACCGGTAAAATCAACGCACCGCTTTTTTTGTCGATGCCCCCAAACGCGCTCTTTCGGGCAGAGAGCTCGGCACCGGACGGGCAGCTCTCCATGATTTTTTTACTGCCCCGTAACAAGACAAGCCCTTTGGCTGAGCAAGCGTATCGTCCGTATTGGTATTCCGGCAAGGGAAAAAGGTCAGAAATAACACGTAAGTCCAAAAGATCATCACTTTCTTTTTTGGGCAGCGCCGATTTTTGTGCAAGCAAAAAACTTAAAACAGCTTTGTCTTTTGAAAGTCCCGCAGCGCCCGATAGTTTTTGTAAATCCTTCGGGCTGTCATCAGTGTCAAAATAAAAATGACACCATTTTGACCCACGCTTGCCGCCGCGCATACAACAAGCACTGCAACGCGGACACGGGGAGCGAATCACCAGATCGCGGGACTCAAAAGCAACTTTTAAAAAATGAATAAACTGCCCACAGCGCGGAACACCGGGTTCCACAACAAGAAGCGCACTGTTTGTATCACTTGCCTTTGACAGCAAAAAAGCCTGCTTTTCCGCGAAGTCCTTGAGCTTCTCCGTATCTGCCTGCGGAATCTTCCAAAAAATCTCATTAAAAATATTTACCGCACAGAGAAGTTTTACCGGATGTGTTTTGGCACTATCCGGTATACCGTGCCGCATATCAACGTGTAATAACTTGATATTCCATGCACTCTTTGGGCCGGTAAACGCATAAAATAATTTTTCCCCGGCCCGTAAAGCCGATCTGTTGTGATCTATACAAAACAGCGTTATCTTTTTTGAACGTAAGGCCGGAAAAGAAATCCACAAGGCAAGAGCCAACGTTAAAGGGCCGGAACCCAAATCAATAACACCGTGATTTTCATCGTCCGCTAAAAACAAAGATGCTATAAAAGACCCAATGCTCTCTGATGAAAACAATTTACATAAACGATAGATATTCCACGGCAAAAAATAACGCATATACGCACCAAGCAAAGCCGGATCATTCAGATACCCCTCTTTCCGCTCAGGCCGCGCCGAACTTAACAGCCTTGAAAGCTCTGCCACATTACGCGGAAGGGCGGAAACAAATCGGGCGGGAACAGGAAATGTTTTATCAATCTCTTTTAAAAGCAGACTCAAAGACCCGTTTAAATCAGATGATAGCGGATTAAATAAAGCTTCCATGCATTTTTTCCTTGTTAAACAACCAGCCAAACGTTTTAGCCATCCTCACCGCCAATCCGGTTTCGATTAATAACATAAATATTTAACAAGTCCGAACGAAACGCCTCTATCTCCGCCTTCATATCCTGCTTTTCTCCGGCAAGCTCCTCCAGCAAAAGATCCCGCGCACCCTCAAGCGTATATTTTTTTGTATGAACCAGATACTTTACACGCAAAAGCAACTGCACATCTCGTGTGGAATAGACAAACCTTCCGCCCCCGTCTTTTTGCGGCTGAATCAAAGGAATCTCTTTTTCCCAATACCGGATAATATGGCCTTTTTCACCAAGAATCTTTTCTAAATCACTATTCATGTAGACATTCATTTTTTACTTTACAGAGGGGGGAAAGCCCCCCTGCCTCCGAAGTCCTCGCCGCTTCGCGGCTCCGGTCTTCTCCGCCACCCCCCTTTTAGAGACCTTAGCTGAACAGGGCGGCCGCAGACTCTTTTCATGTAAAAAGTCGCTGCTCCCCCGCCTCCGCAACGCCCCAAAACTAAAGACCCTTTAGATTAAATGAATACAAATGTTTATTCAAGGATTGTAATTTCAACACGGCGGTTTTTTGCTCTGCCGCTCTCCAGCGCGTTATCACCGACAGGTTTTGCGCTACCCCATCCTTTGTAAATAAATCTGTCTGCGGCAATTCCGCGCGCGATCATTTCATCGGCAACACGTTTTGCCCTTAGCCTCGAAAGTTCGACCTCGCCCTCTGTCTTTCCAACGTTCGCCGTGTGTCCTTCAACAAGAAAACTTTTGTTTTTTGCTTCTTTAAGCGCCGCCGCTATATCGTCAAGCCGTTGTTTTTCCGAGCTTAGCAGTTCATCAGAGTCCGCTTTAAATTGCAAATTGTTAATCGTAAGCCGCACCCCTTCGGCCAGGGATGTATACTCAATGCCGGGGAGTTTTTTTACCGTGCTTTCAAGTAAAGGACGGTCCATCGGAATAATACCCTGTCCGAATGTCAGGGTAAAGCCCTTAAAACGTACGGTATTCCCGTTTTTCCAAAGGTAGGTTTCATCAAGATTGTCACGGGAAAAAAGAACCTTGCCATCGGAGACGCGGATTAAAATATCAATCGCGTGGCTCCCTGAAAGACCGGAAAAAGGCAGCTCTTCTGTAAGCGCTGAAGCACCGCGATTCTGCTCCGTACTGCGCGTATTTCGGGAACGTCCTGTGGATGGCGTTTGAATCGCCCGCCATGTGCCGTAGCGTGAAGCATAATTCGCGCTTATCCGGTACACGGAAATACCTTTATAACTTTCAATACCTTTGTATTCGTATTCCGCAAGAATAGGCACTTTAACCGGCGTACCATTGTTAAGCGGATCAACCACCCGTTCTCCTTGAGCCGTCCATTTTGCGCCGGGCCGCACGGCTTGTGTTGAATAAACAGGAAAACCCCGCAGCGAGGGAAAGCCGTGATCTTCAATAATCCGAATACTACCGTCTTCTTTCATGCTAAATAACGCAGGAATAACATCATCCACCGCATGAGCACTTTCTCTCAGGTCGCGGAGCGTTTCTTCCAGCACAAAAAAAGATCCTTTAAAAAGCATATCGCCGTTTTTTGTTGTACCTTCCGGGATAATTGACGAGCGCACTTCGCGGAAGGTGTGGCCTATGTATGTTCCGTTGTCATAACGCAGCCAATCAGAGCGTTCCACCATCAAAAACAACTCGTTGTTGACTTGACTGATTTTGATCTGTTCAGGCAGGGATGTTTTCCCGCGGGATTCAAGGGGGTTCCCCGGCGTTTCCTGCGGCCAGGAGTTTGCAGTAAAGCCGCTAAAAAAGCATACTCCGCATAAAATCAGGATGGTATTGGTTTTGTTCATTATCATAAAAGAGGCGCCTCTTTTATTTTCGGGCGGATACAGTCCGTACTTTAAATAGCGCAGTGCATCTTGTTTGAAATATATCTATCTTAGGGTTTTGGGTAATAGGGTAGAGGGTATAGTTCTTATCAGAAATCCTGCCCCATCCCTAACTCCCCTAACCCTTTGCTTCGGGTAGAGGGCAGAAGGGTATAGCAATATCAGATATATTCCACCCAACACAAAACCTGGACCCGAAGCAGAGTGAAAGGGTTATGGGTAAGGGTAGCAACTCTCTGATATTACTATACCCAATACCCAATACCCTACTACCCTATTTTACACAGAATGCGGGGGTAACGCCGTCGGGTAAGTTAACCCAAGAACTCGTGAAACTATTGTTAAACAGTCTGCCGCCGTGGCTGGAGTCGCCGGCAACAGGCGATGCGTTCCAACAATTAGCATCGCCCCCACTCTTGTTATACTTTTTAATCTCTCTTGCTCCCAGATAATATTCCAAAACTGCCTGATTATACTTGTTCTCCAAAGTCGTATTTGACAGCAGACCGAATCCAAACATTTCCCACTCGGTGGGTATCCAGAGCTTGTCCTTAATCTTATCAACATCAGTTTGTGCCGTATTGCTTATCTCCCGATTTGGCGCCCAGATGATATCCGTATCCATCGGCACTCCGGCCGCTATTAAACCCTTCGTAAAATTCCCCTCTTCCAAAACTTCAGGGCTTGATACCTTCACCAGATACTTCCTCATATCGCTGCCCGCATACGCCATAGACTCCTTTTTACCATATATCGGCCGCTTTACGGGTGAGTTTTGAAACTGCATCACGAGATGCGGCATGGCCTCCTCCACGCCCCCCTTATACTCACTGTTACCGGCCCCCGGGTTAAACGAGTTCCGCCCGACCACCATGATCCTTAGCAACCACCCTATAACTTGTCCACTATAAGAATCTATCCCTAAATCAGGATTCGTTGATTCGTCTATCTTCCCAAGAAACTCGTAATCAGGGTCATCGTAGAGCCCCTGATACCCGTCCACGTACAGGAACGGCAAATCCACATAATCCCCAAGACGGATAAAGCCCTCGGTTTTCAGCTCGTTAATGGAATCATCTTCTCCGAGCCCTTTACTCAGAAACTCTAAATAATCA
>JAITXS010000020.1 GCA_031284645.1 Spirochaetaceae bacterium
GCTTAAAGAAGGGAGTACGAAAATAAGGGTAAAGACCGCGGACGGTGGGAAGGAAGCGGTTTGTACAATAACTGTAGTTCCCGCAGGCTCAGAGGTGCCGGTAACAGGCGTAACACTGAGTGCATCCACTCTATCACTGCAAGTGGGGGGATACCCGGTAACGCTTATCGCGACAGTGATACCGGAAAATGCAACGGATAAAGGGGTAGAGTGGAGCCCTATCCCCGATGATGTGGTACGTGTGAGTAATGGTATGGTAACACCGCTGGGCGTCGGGGTCAGGACGATAAGGGCAACATCGACAAGCGACGGCAATAAGAGTGCATGGTGTGATGTAGAGGTTACGGAACCGGTAAGTCTGCCTGCAATAGATACGTATGTGTATATGCCCGGGGGCACAATATCGATCGGCTACAAATGGGGAGGTACTACGGGTAATGACAGTACAACAGCTAGTGATATAAGTGTAGGGGCTTTTAATATAGGCAGGACGGAAGTACGGTATGAGTTATGGTATGTGGTAAAGCAGTGGGGAGTAAGGCACGGGTATACGTTTGCGAATAAGGGGCGAGCGGGGACTACTGGTATTGCAGGGGATGCTGTTACAAATGCGAACAGGGATCAGCCGGTAACGAGTGTAAACTGGCGGGATGTCGTGGTATGGTGTAATGCGTATAGCGAGATAACAGGAAAGGATCCGGTGTATTACGCCGACGATGCGGGGACTATTTTATTAAAGGATGCGACGGCTACTAGTACGGTAAATGGGGCGAAACAACTGGACAGGAATGGGTACAGATTACCAACAGAGACAGAATGGGAATATGCGGCGAGGGGAGGGGCACCGAGCAGCAGTGGTCCCTGGACATATAACTATGCAGGGAGTAACACGGTAGAAGATGTTGCGTGGTATCTCGGTAATTCAGGGACCAAGACACATTCTGTAAGGTGGAAGCTGCCGAATAGCGCAAGGCTGTATGACATGACCGGTAATGTATTGGAGCTGTGTTTTGATTCTAATGCGGTACGGGGCGGGAGTTGGACCGATATTCCAGGGTACATTACGGTGTTCTATCGTGGCTACATCCCCCACGGCAACCCGGGCGCCGATACAGGGTTCCGGTTGGTCAGCCGCGGAGACTAAGGTGCGGGGTAGAGGATTTAAAGTAGGGTAAGAGGGTTCTGGGCTTAAGGTAGTAGATTTCTGATAAGAACTAAACCCTATACCCTAGCCCCCGAACCCTAAGGAGAAGGGTAGTAGGGTTCAGGGGCTAGGGTATAGGGTATAGTCATAACAGAGAGTTGCTGACCTATACCCAATGACCCTATTACTCTGCTTCGACCATCTATCCCGAAGCAAAGGGTCAAGGAAATTGGGTTTTGGGTAGAGGATCACTGGTAAAGTCTATACCCAATACCCATGCCCCCAAACCCTATTTTGACCCTCTACCCTTACCCCTATTCCCCTATTACTCACTAATAAGCTGTGTGATTTTTTCTGCAAGCTGCGGGGGAAGGGAGAGCGTTTTTACCCGTGATTTTTCACCGGAAACAAGTTGGATTTGATTTTTCGGACACTCAAGTATTTTTGCAAAAAAAGCAATCAGCGCTCCGTTTGCCTTACCGTCTTCGGGAGCGGCGGCGATTTTGACGCGAAGGAGTCCCTCGCGGACATCCATGACTTCAGATTTTGATGAAGCCGGTGTTACTTTTATACGAAGTCTTATATCTTTGCCGTCAACACTCAGACAAGTTTCCGGGGGTTTTCTCATGCACGTCTACCTCGCCTTTTAGCTTAGCTAAAAAGACAAGATGTATAAAGAGAACTTCACCATGCAGGGCTATGATAGAAAAGGGGGCTGTGAAACCAAAAATATTTTCACAACCCACCGCCCCATAAAGGGGCGGGATTACAGATTATCCGTGTCTACTGCACACAGAAAGCGGGGGCAACGCCTCCGGCTTTTTGATTGGCAGAGCCTTGAGTGGACAAGCCATAGACAAGACAAAAGCCAGTAGAAGAACCAGCATCGGGTGATGCTGTCCAATACCATGAGTCCGCATTAGTGGCATTGTATTTTTTCCACTCGGCCCCACTTGTCCCCGTGGGATAATACGCAAAATGCGCTTGATTCTCCGCAGTTTCAGCCGATGGCGTAGAACCTACTCTCGTCCCGAACAATTCCAGCTGGGTTGGCAGCCACACCATGTCTTCAATGATGTTAACATCTGCTGAATTTCTTTCCTTTGTCACAGCACGTTTTGGCGACCAAAGCACATCTTTCGGCACTCCTGCAGCGGCTAGACCTGCAAGAAATTTTCCGCTGCCTTCATCGCCGGGTACCGGTGTCAAATATTTTCGAATTTCGCTTGCCGCATAGCCGCCTGAGTTATTAAGACCATTGTTTATGCGGCGTGTTGCTGCTATATTTTGAAATTGAAACACAATATGCGGCCTGCTGTCGTTGCCGTTGCCTGTGTAGGAGTCCTTTGCACGGAATGTATTGATGCCCACCACAATAAGCCTGAGCAGTTTGCCACTCGTTAACTCTAAATTGCTTTTAATAGCAACTTTCCCATGCGCAGTATCATTCGAAGGATACCCGCTTACGTTGAGCGAAGCCAAATCTACATAGTCCCCTAGTTTTATAACATCAACAATGCTGTCCGGATGATTTTGTAGATAGTTATGCAATGCAGTAAATACATTTGTAACATCACCAGCATTTACAGGAACAGCACGCAGGTCGAATTTTTCGGCAATGCTGTCTTTCGCTAATGCCGCAGCAGGGTCGTATGTATAAACCTGCACGAGTTTCGGCGTCTTTTTTATGCCGGTTTTGTTCACCGAAATAGTTACCTCGCCTTCTTTTTTCACTTCATCAAGCGCTATTGTCCAAATTTTTCCGCTGCCGCTCAGCTCTCCTGGTGTTACCTCGCCGTCGATAGTGATGTCTTCGGCGCTTAAGTCCAAAACATTTTCGCTAAATTTTAGTTCTATGCCGGTTGATGTTTTTGCGTTTGCGCCGCCCGGGCCTCCGTTCACCTGTGCCGCGATAAATATTATATCATCTGATACAGCAGGATTTTCTACTATTTCTTCGGATGTTATATCATCTGATACAGCAGGATTTTCTACTGTTTCTTCGAATGTTATATCACCTGATACAGTAGGATTTCCTACTATTTCTTCGTAGGCAGTTTTTCCGTCGACAATATTGCAACTTATAAACGCTAAACCTAAACAGACAATAGCAACCAATGTCATTACTTTGCCAGCCGCA
Source organism: Spirochaetaceae bacterium (assembly GCA_031284645.1). Classification (GTDB taxonomy): domain Bacteria; phylum Spirochaetota; class Spirochaetia; order Treponematales; family Breznakiellaceae; genus JAITXS01. The sequence goes on from JAITXS010000020.1 coordinate 3,285, forward strand.
CTCAGCAAGAATGTCTTGCTCCATTTTTTTGCAGTTTTCATAAAACTATCCTCCAGGTGATCGCTTTTTGCATAATCACCTTGTAAAAATATCTCTGCATGGGGAGGCAATGCCCCCTGTATACCGGAAGTACCCAATTACCCTGTAACATCGCTTTAAGGGCAGTGCCCGTCCTGAATAGGGCTGATGGATCAAACGTGAAGGCTTTTCGACCATGGTAATGAGAGTGGCAACCCGGTCAGCTTTTCAATCCGTATTATTTCCTGTTCGGGTGGATACCGTACTTGTCAGCCACAACGCTGACGGTCTGCCCATAGTCCCTCTTGGACGTGCTGTTATACGACTTTATTAGCTTTGTTAAATTTCGGAAAACTCAGCTTGGGCGGGACATTCGTCTGTATGAACATACCCGCATTTTTTATTTTAAAATCGTCTTCACAGATAGGAGTATAATAAACATTGTCTAAATTGTCCAAATTTGGCACTAACTATTGATATGGAGCTTCTTCCGGAACGGGACACCGGTAATTTTTTGTCGTTTTTAGTGGAACTTCGCGCCGGTATCAGGGACAAAAAAATATTTTCTGTCTGCGTGCCGGTGAGGACACTTCTCTTGCGCCTTGACAGGAATTTCGCGGAAGCCCTTGACAGCTTTTCACCGTAAGACTATCCTTTATATCATATAATTCCGATATATATACTATGTTATACAAGCGGAAAATATAAAAGGAGATTCTTCATGAAAAAGTACGTAATAGCGGCGGTTTTGCTTGTTTTAACCGCCTTCACCCTGTTTGCCGCCGGACCCGGCAACGACCCCAAAAATTCCGCTGTAAAAGTGATCCGTGTTGGCACAGAGGGGGCTTATCCGCCCTATAACTTTGTGAATTCAAGCGGGGAAGCCGATGGATATGATGTGGCGGTGGTAAAGGCCATTGGGGAACTGCGCCCCCAATACCAATTTGTCTTTGTTCCCACCGCATGGGATGGCATATTCGTCTCTCTTGAAGGCGGAGATTTCGATCTTATCGCCAGTAATTTGGGATGGCGCAAAGAACGGGAGGAAAAATATTATCTCTCCACCGTACCGTATCTTTGGGGTGCATCGGAAATCGTCTTTAAGGCGGGACGGAAGGACATCCGCTCCCTCAAGGATCTGAACGGCAAAAAAGTTGCTGCCGGAATCGGGACTTCTACCACCACATGGCTTGAGGATTACATCAAAAAAACGGGAAGCGATATTAAAATCATCTACACGGACGGCAACATAGCCAATGCCCTTACGGAAATTGAAACCGGTCGTGTGGATGCCACAATTACCAGTTTTATTACCACCCAGCTTACCGCCCAATCCTTAGGCTATAAGATAGATGGTATTACATCTCCGGAGATGGACGTCTATTCTGTCCACTTGCTCTTTCCCAAAACCGCTGCCGGTAAAATATATCGGGACGATTTTGATAAAGCCCTTAAACAACTCCAGAGCAGCGGTAAATTAGCCGATTTATCCCGCAAATATTTCTTCGGTAAAGATTATAGCACCAAGGAAGCCCTCGCGTCCGCCGGACGTTAGAAAAAAAGATTCGGGAGCTGTGGTATGGGAAAAATATTCGATATAGAGTTTATGATAGAATCGACACCGGAGATTCTAAGCGCGCTGCCCCTTACTCTCTTGCTGGCTTTCATATCCGCGCTTATAGGACTGGTCATTGCCCTTGCTGTGGCTCTTATCCGGTACTTTAATATCCGTATCCTCTCTCAATTCTGCCGGATATATGTGTCCTATATTCGGGGTACTCCCATACTGGTACAGATTATGCTCGTCTACTTCGGCATACCCCTGCTGCTTAGGGCTCTTAATTTTTATTTTGGCAGTGATTTTAATATAAACGGCGTGCCCCGGCTGGTGTTCGCCATTATTGCCTTGGGTTTTAACGCAGGGGCCTATATGTCGGAAACCATCAGAAGCTCCCTTCTGGCGGTGGATCCGGGACAGCTTGAGGCCGCTTATAGCGTGAACATGACTGTCCGTCAGACCCTCATGCGTATCGTAATTCCCCAAGCTTTTAGTATCGCTATCCCATCCCTGACAAATACGCTGGTATCACTTATTAAGGAAACATCTCTTGTTTTTACTATTTCAATCATTGATTTAATGGCGCGGGCAAAGATTGTCGGCGCCCGGGGGTACCGGTTTTTTGAAGTATATGTGGTCGTTTCCATCATCTATTGGATTGTATGCGCCTTTATTTCCCGACTCCTTGTTGTTGCCGAGAAAAGAGCGCGGAAATATGAAAGGACGATAAACACATGAGCTCCCCGACAAAAACACAACAGGAACCTTCCCGTATAGTAATAAGCCTTAAAGATATTACAAAATCATTTGGCACAAATCAGGTGCTTAAGGGAGTGAGCTTTTCGGTTGAAAGAGGCGAGATACTTTCTATCATCGGCCCCAGCGGAGCGGGAAAAACAAGCCTCTTGCGTACTCTGAACTGGCTCGAAAAACCCGATACGGGTTCCGTCACGATTGACGGAGAAACAGTCAATGCAGCTTCGGCAGCAAAAACAGATATTCTACGGCTGCGTTCAAAAAGTGCTATGGTGTTCCAGCATTACAATCTTTTTAAGAACAAGACGGTATTACAGAACGTTACTGAAAGTTTGATAGTGGTAAAAAAAATGGGGAAAGCAGAGGCCGAAGAAAAGGCATTGACCATTCTCAAATCCGTGGGAATGGCCGATAAATTAAAGGAATACCCTTCACGGCTTTCCGGAGGACAGCAGCAACGGGTCGGTATCGCCCGGGCTCTGGCTATAGACCCTCAAGTGATGCTTTTTGACGAACCGACCAGTGCTCTGGACCCTGAATGGGTAGCTGATGTACTGGATGAGATAAAAAACATAGCCCGTCAGGGATTAACCATGATTTTGGTATCCCACGAGATGCGTTTTGTTAGCGAAGTAGCGTCCCGACTTATCCTTCTTGATGAAGGGATTATCGTTGAGGACGGCAGCCCCGAGCAGGTGTTCAATCATCCCAAACATGAGCGTACCCGGCAGTTTCTTAAAAAGAATCGGGATTTTGAAGTGGTTTGGTAAAACAGGAGGAACGTAATGGGTAAAATTTTTTATCCCGATTTTTTTAACGATGTTTTTGGGCCGATCATGCAGCCCGGATCCAGCACAAATTTTGCCGGTAACAGCAGGCTTGGACGGGCCGCTTCTTTTACGGTAAAGCAGGAACTAAAACGGGTCAAAGTATCCTTGAATCCCAATTCTCAAGGCTATTTAGGAAAACTGGGCAATATGATGGAAGATCGGGCTTTTTTAGGGGGCTTACAGGGTTTTGCTCCCGATGATGAACGGCTCTTCGACGCCCATGCATTAGCGCGGGACAAGGGCATATCCTATGAGTTTGGTTTTCTGCCGGAAGACAATGAGTATCCTGATACAATTACCTTTGATGTAGAAAACAAGAACGGTGACAAGGGCCGGTTTATCGGTGCCTCCATAGGCGGCGGTATGATTAAGTCCTATGAAATAAACTCTTTCCCCATTGTCTGGCAGGGGGATACCCACGGGATACTGTTGAAAAAAACGCCGCAAACCGAAGTGGGCCTCCGCTCATTTTTACAGAGCAACGAATCTGCTGTGGTGGATTATCGGGAGTACCGGAACGAGAGGGGCGAAGAGGCATGGTTTATTGAGTTATCCCGTCCCATAGAGGATGAGAAGCTGCAAAAGTATTTTGGTACCGATCAGCTCGTTTTTCCGGCACTCTTGCCGGTGCTCAGTTTTAACGGACGGCAGGCGCAGCTTTTCAAAACCGTTGACGAATGGATTGGCTATGCGGAAAAAGAGGGTATAAGTTTTGTAGATGCGGCTATAGCCTATGAAAAAGCCTTTTCAGGATGGGATGAAAAACAAATATGGGATTATTTTGAGAATATCAGGGATATTCTTTATCATCAAATTCATGCTTTGGAAGATCGGGGGATTGATACTGTTCCTGATACGCCCCTCCTTCCGGTATACGGAAAAAATTGGAATCGCTATAAACAGACCGGAAAGGTATTGCAAGACCCATTAAGTTCCCGAATTATGGATTATGCTTTTTCGGTGAACGCTAAAATACCCGGGGTCAGGATTGTACCGGGCCCTATGGGTACCGGCGGAGGCTATCTTTTCTCCGCTATGGAAGCGGTACGGGAATCCCGGGGGTACAGCCGGAAAAAGCAGCTTGAAGGCTTGGTAGTTGCCGCCCAGCTGGGGGCTATAGCCTTTGGCCTTGCCCACGCATCCGGACTTTCCGGCTGTGCCGGTGAGTCAGGGATCTGCTGTGCTATGGCTTCCGGAGGAATTACATGGATGGCCGGGGGCACAGGCCAACAGGTTCAAAACGCAGCCTCAATGGCCTTGCAGTCCCATATCGGCATCCCCTGTGATCCTATTCCCGGAGGCAAGGAATTCCCCTGTCTGACCCGCACGGTGCGGGCAGCGCTTAGCGCGCCGCTCTACGCCGATATGGCCTTATGTGGTATAGACCCAATCATCCCCTATCATGAGGCACTTTACGCCATTGAACATATCAGGCAGCTATACCCCAAGGCAGTCTGCGGGCCTGAATGCGGGCTTAACTGTACTGCTGCCGCAGCCCGTTGTCAACAATTTTTATCCGAAGACATTATGAAAGACAAACTCAAGTGGGAGGCACCGGAGGTTTAGCGGTAAATTCGTTTAAATAAAATACATATACGATTCGCCGCTGTCTATTGTACCGACAAGTGAGGCCAGTGTTTCACGGTCAATAATCTCGGCAATATGCCGGTTTATTTCATCGAAAACAACGCGGCGAACCGTGCGTTCAAGTTTTGTTTCAATTTTACCTGCAAGCGGGGGATCCATAATCAGCATGTCACCTTCAAGCCGACGAAGCGCGTCTCCTACGACAATATCTTCCGGCTCCTGCGCCAATGCATAACCGCCGGAAGCGCCTTTAACGGAACGGATAAGGCCGGCCCTTCGCAAAATGATCGCGACCTGCTCAAGGTAACGCATTGAAATCTGCTGCCGTTCTGCAATGCTTGCAAGAGTGACAAGACCCTCGCTCCGGTGTTCGGCAAGATCAATTAAAAGCCTGATGCCGTATCTTCCCCTTGTTGATAACTTCATATAGCATACTCCGGGTCTTTGTCTGTGTTGTAATATGCGACAAGATCTTGCAGGCTTATAGCATTAACACAATCAATAATTCCTTTGTACAGGCTCTTCCATGTATGACGACTCAGACAGGATGCTTCGGACGGACAGTGTTTTGAATCAACACATTCTGTCGGTGCAAGAGTACCCTCGACAGAACGCAAAATAGAACCAACTGATATTTCATTAAGTGGTCGTTCAATATAATAGCCGCCTTGAGAACCGCGTACTCCTTGAATTATCCCTGATTTCCGAAGCGGAATGAACAGCTGCTCAAGGTAACCTTCCGATATCGCGGTTTTGGACGCTATTTCTCTGGTACTTGCGTATACGCCCTTTTCGAGCAGAGCCATGTAGAGTAAAGCAATAAGTGAATAACGGCCTTTTGTTGATATACGCATAATTAATCAGACATCGCTTGATCTAAATCGGCAATAAGATCATCGGCGTTTTCAATACCGATTGAAAGCCGCACTAAACGCTCGTTCACTCCTGCGGAAAGCCGTATTGCTTCCGGTATCGCCGCATGAGTCTGTACCAAAGGATAAGTTACCAAGGATTCAACGCCTCCTAAACTTTCGGCAAATAAAATCAGTTTTACATTTTTTAACAAGAGTGCAACATCCTTCTGATCTTTAAAATAAAACGAAACCATACCGTTGTCTCCCCGCGCCTGTTTCCGTGAAATAGCGTACTGCGGATGGTCGGGGAAGCCGGTATAAAAAACTTTTTCAACTTTCGGATGACAACGCAGCCATTCGGCGATACGCGCCGCATTTGCCTCGTGTTTTTTCATGCGAAGCGCAAGCGTTTTGATACCGCGCATGGTAAGATACGCATCAAACGCAGAAAGGCTCGCGCCCTCGCTCTTCTGCGCCTCAAGCAATATTTCCTGATACACCTCGTTTGAGTGAACAATAAGACCTGAAAGCGTATCATTATGCCCTTCAAGATACTTTGTTCCGCTATGTACAACAAAATCCGAACCAAGATCAAGCGGATTTTGAAAGTAAGGCGTACAAAAAGTATTATCTGTTATTAAAAGACCTCCGTGTTTATGGATAAGCTCCGCACAGCGTTCAATATCAATAACCTTCATCATGGGATTTGAAGGTGTCTCAATAAAAAGTGCCTTGGTTTCGGGCCTCAAAGCGGCCTCAATATTCGAAAAATCCCCGCCGTCAACAAAGGAAAACAAAAAACCGTATTTCGCGTAATAGCCGCTAAAAAGCCGGTAAGTGCCTCCGTATATATCCTCGGACACAATAATATGATCGCCGGGCGAAAAAATCTTGATAAGAGATGAAATCGCACCCATGCCCGTTGAAAAAGCAAGGCCATACCTGCCGTGCTCAAGGAGCGCTATGGTTTTTTCAAGCACATCACGGGTCGGATTGCACGCCCTGCTGTAGTCAAAGCCGGTCGATTGGCCCAAGCCGGGATGCCTGAAACTCGCACTTTGAAAAATCGGCGTACACAATGCGCCGGTAGACGGTTCAAAATACACCGCACCCCGAACGATATTTGTTTCATCCGAATATCGGCTTCCCACAGAATTCCCCATACTCACCTCTAATCCTTTTAATTCCTATATAAAATGTAGGATATTATGAGCGCTTTGTCAAACGGGAGCCGGCACGGAGATTTTTATCCTTTCTATTTTTGTTGATTTACCCTTATCGTCCAGATCAATTACGACACCCTGGATTTCCGGAGTCTCCCAGGCATCACGACTCCAATCGGGAATGCCGCTGAGGTATTCGTTGATATGCGTTTTGATATCGCAGCCTCCGACAGAGTTAAGACTTCCGGTTCTGCCCGCATCACTTATGACCGCAGTTCCGCCGGAAAGAATTTGTTCGTCGCCTGTTTGAACACGGTTATGTGAACCTATAACGGCGGAACATTTTCCGTTCGCGATTTCAAACAAGGTCCGTTTTTCAGCCGAGCTTGCGCTATGAAAATCAATAATAATAAAAGGGGTTTCCTCTCCAAGTCTTTCCAGGAGTAGAGGCAGAGCAGTAAACGGGTTGTCTGCGTGGAGACGCTTAAAGTAACTTTGCCCTAAAAGAACGGCAACGGCGATTTTTTTATCTCCCATCTTATATATTCTTGAACCGAAACCCGGAGCCTGCGCGGATATATTTTTCGGACGCAGCACGTAAGGAACTTTGCTAAAATTTTCGGTTAAATCTTTTTTATAAAAACAACATTCTCCCA
>JAITXS010000021.1 GCA_031284645.1 Spirochaetaceae bacterium
TTTTTTTTGGTAAAAGTTCCGCTGGCCCTGCCGTTTATCATTACCGGCATAAAAACAGCAACGGTCGAGGTGCTGGCAAGCGCAACGCTTGCCGCTTACATCGGCGCAGGCGGACTTGGTGCGATTATTTTTACAGGCTTAGGTCTCTTGAGAACGGACTTGCTTTTAATCGGCGGTATCTCTGTCGCAGTGCTGTCGATAGCGGCTGATATTTTACTGTCCTGCCTTGAAACACAGCTTGTCAGATATAAAAAACAATAGGAGTATTTTATGAAAAAGAATTTGAAAACAAGCATGGCTTTAGCCGTGCTTGCGGCGTTTGTATTGCTTACGGCAACGGGGTGCACCGGAAAATCGGCATCAAAAAAAGATCCGGTACGCATTGGGTCTAAGAATTTTACCGAAAATCTTATTCTTGCGGAAATCTATGCACTGGCATTGGAAGATTCGGGAATTCCGGTTGTGCGGAATTTTAATCTTGCAAGTTCGGTTGTGCACACCGCGCTTGTCAATAACGAAATCGATCTCTACCCTGAATACACCGGCACCGGTTTGCTTTCGGTTTTACAACACGAGCTTGTTACCGACCCGCAACAAGTGTATGCAATCGTAAAAGATGAGTACGCAAAACGTTTTAATTTGGTGTGGCTTGATTATGCGCAGGCGAACGACGGACAAGGATTGGTGGTAACGGCAAAAATCTCTAATGCATTGGGAATAAAAACAATTTCCGATTTGCAAAAAAATTCTTCATCTATCCGTTTTGCTTCTCAAGGTGAATTTGACCAACGCGAAGACGGTATTCCGGCGCTTACCGCAGTGTACGGCCCGTTTGCTTTTAAATCATCAAAAATATACGACAATGCACTCAAGTATCAAGTACTTTTGCAGGATGAAGCGGATGCGGCTCCTGCATATACAACTGAGGGACAGCTTGCAACCGGCGATTTTGTCTTATTAGACGATGACAAACACGTTTGGCCGCCGTACAATATTGCACCTGTTGTCCGGCAAAACGTGCTGGAAAAGTATCCGGCAATTGCCGAAATTTTAAACCGCGTCAATTCACATATCAGCACAGCGGCTATTACCGCCTTAAACGCACAAGTTGATGTTGATAAAAAAGAATACGAAGATGTTGCAAAAACATTTTACGTAAATACGGCAAAAAAATAAGGCAGCTCTCATGCAGTCGTTTTTACAGGCATTTGCCGTGCCGCAAGTTGCCTGCTCTGTTATCGACCGCATTGTTCTGCCGGAAGAACAGCGCGTTATCGAATCGCTGAAAACCGGGCTTTTCAGCGAGGAGGACGTGCTCGCCGGTTTTGCGGATGCCGCATACAAACGCGGGATTTTTTCGCTCAGCGATGAATCCTGCGGCGGCGCGTCCGGCGGGTGCAGGCAATATCGCTTGTCGTCTTTTTACGGCAGACTTGATGTTTTTGTCATAAGCGAGCCTGAAACATACCGTTCGTTTCCTCTTGAAACACGGAAGGCTTTGGACGATTGGTATTTTGATGCCTATTACAAACAGCTTTCAGTGCCGCAAGACACGGTAATCACGCAGGAAGAAGCATTTGAGCGAATCGACAAAGATGAGCGTCAAGTCTATTTAGCACCCTGCGATTGCCGTTCGCTTTCCGGCACCTGCGGCAAACCGGTAAAAACCTGCCTTTCCTGGCGCAGCGGTGCCAATACCTTTGCAGACCGCGGACTTTCTGAAGCTATCGGCAAAGAAAAGGCAAAACAGGTTGTACTGGAAGCCGAAAAAGCAGGCCTTATGCACACGGCAAATCCGAACACGATTTGTAATTGCTGCGGCGATTGCTGTTACTTGTTCCGTGCAAGAAGACGGATGCAGGCGGAACACCGCAGTATATCCTGGCTTAAAAGCGCTTATGTTATTTCTTACAACGAGGCGCTCTGTATAAAATGCGGTAAATGTGTGTCCCGCTGCAATGTGGGTGTGTTTACCGCCGAAAAAGAGACCGGAAAAAACAGCATCAAAAAAATAACCGTGCAGCTTGATGAATGTGTCGGCTGCGGAATTTGTGTGCCCGTATGTCCTGCGCACGCGCTTGTCCTCAAGCGTGCGTGATGCAAGCGATTGCCAACCAACAAGGAATATGTCATGAGCATAGCGCTTGAATTTGAGCAAGTACTCAAACGCTTCCCGTCTGCTGCGTATAACGCGCTTGATTCTGTTTCGTGTTCAATTAACGAAGGCGAATTTATTACTATCCTGGGTACTTCCGGCTGCGGCAAAACAACATTTTTAAAAATGGTAAACCGTATTTACGAACCGGACAGCGGAAAGATCAAACTTTTTGGCGAAGAAATACAAAAAAAAGATGCCGTAAAATTACGTCACGGCATAGGATATGTTATTCAACAAATCGGCCTTTTTCCGCACATGACCATATTTGAAAATATAGCAACGGTTCCCAAAATCCTTAAATGGAGCAAACAAAAAATTGCTGCCCGTGTTGAGGAGCTTTTGCACCTTGTCAATTTAGACCCCGCCGAATTCAGCAGACGCTATCCCGCACAGCTTTCAGGCGGACAACAGCAGAGGATAGGACTTGCCCGTGCGCTTGCCGCAGATCCGGCGGTGATGCTGCTTGATGAACCGTTTGGAGCAATTGACGCAATCAACCGCAGCAATTTACAAAACGAGTTGCTGAACATTCATCGGGCAAACCGCCGCACATATCTTTTTGTTACACACGACATACACGAAGCGTTTAAACTGGCAACACGGGTCATCATTATGCACCGCGGACAAATACAACAATTTGCACCGCCTGATGAAATACTAAAACATCCGGCAACTGATTTTGTCCGTGAATTGCTTGAATCTTCGGAAGACATTGTAGCGTACGGAGCAAAACTATGATTGAATATTTTTTGCGCTATCACCGGCGTTTAACAGATGCGCTTTTACAACACATAACACTTGTCGGCATCGTGTTGATCATATCGGTGATCTGCGCGTTTGCCATTACGTTTTTAGTTATGCATAATAAGCGCCTTTCTAATACTGTTGTTCGTGTGTTCGGCGTGGTGTATTCAATTCCGAGTTTGGCATTGTTTGCCGTGCTCATTCCTGTCTTGGGCATTGGCATAAAAACAGCTGTTGTTGTACTGGTTTTATACAATCAGTTTTTGTTGATACGCAATTTTTTGTCGGGATTTAACAGTGTTGATCCGGTAATCATCGAGGCAGCAAGCGGCATGGGCATGACGCGTTTGCAAATACTGTTAAAGATAACACTGCCGCTTTCAATTCCGGCAATTTTTGCAGGCATTCATCTTGCATCGGTTTCCACCATCGGTATTGCGACAATTGCGGCAGTGATAAACGCGGGCGGCATCGGAACGATACTTTTTGACGGCCTTCGGACGCTAAATACCGTAAAAATTGTATGGGGCACGATTCTTGCCGGTGGATTAGCGATAGGCACAAACGCAATTTTAGGGCTTATCGAAAAGAAACTAAGTGATAAGCAGTAAAAAGAGGTTTTTTTATGAGTTACGAAGCATATTGTGATGACACACTTGGGTTTACGACAAAACAGCTCCATGCGGGCTACAATCCTGCTGAACATTACCGCTCAAAGGCAGTGCCGATTTATCAGACATCGGCGTTTGAGTTGGGTGATTATGATCGCTGTGTGCGCTTATTTTCGTATGCGGAAGAAGGACACTCGTATGTGCGCTTTTCCAACCCCACAAATACGGTATTGGAAAAACGCATAGCATCGCTTGAAGGCGGCAGTGCAGCGCTTTCGCTTAGTTCCGGCATGGCGGCAATTTCCAACACATTTTTAAATCTTGCCGCATCCGGCGATGATATTGTCGCGGTAAAAACATTGTACGGGGGCAGTACCACCCTGCTTACCCATATTCTGCCGGAATACGGTATAAAAGGAATCTTCGTAGAAAATCCGCGGGACATTGAATCATATGAACGCGCATTAACACCGAAAACAAAAGCAATTTATATAGAGTCACTCGGCAATCCAACGATGAACATAATTGATATAGAAAAAGTTGCCGGTCTAGCCCATCGCAACAACATTCCGCTGGTGATAGATAATACCTTTGCCACTCCGTATTTACTGCGCCCGTTTGAATTCGGCGCGGACATTGTGTGTTATTCCGCAACAAAGTATTTGGGCGGACACGGCACCATCATTGCGGGACTAGTGGTAGAAAAGGGCGGCTTTGATTGGTTTAACGGCAAGTTTCCCCGTTTCGAATCGTTTTTTAACGATTACAAAAATTCGATTCCCAATGACGATCTAAGAAAAAATCTTTTTACCAAACGCTTGCGCATGGTGTATCTTACCGACCTTGGTTCGCATTTAAGTCCTACAACGGCGTTTTATCTTTTGCAGGGAATAGAAACATTGTCGCTTCGCATGGAGCGCCATGTTGAAAACGCAAAAAAGGTAGCGGAATTTTTAGCAGCCCACCCTGCAATAAAAGAAGTAACGTATCCGGCTCTTCATACAAGCGAGTATTACGATTTAGCGCAAAAATATTTCCCCAAAGGCCCCGGTGCCATACTTTCGATCCGCATAAAAGAGGGCAAAGAGGCAGCGCTTGCCGTGCTCAAAAAAGTACGCGTATTTGACTATATGGTAAATGTGGGCGATGCAAAATCTTTAATCGTCCACCCCGCATCTTCCACTCACTTTAGCCAGACAGAATATGAACAGCAAGCGGCAGGTGTTTATGATGATACGCTGCGCCTTTCTGTGGGCATCGAAGATTCCTGCGATTTAATAAGCGATCTGCGCCAGGCGCTGGAGTAGTTCAAAGCGGCTCCAAAATAAGCCCATCATACTTTATACCCAACGATTCTTTTAAAAGTGAACCATGACTTATTCCCCTACAATGCCACCCAGTTGATTTCACATTCAGGGATACGCACCGAGGCAAGTTTTAGTTTAATGCCATCGTTCGGCGCAAATACCGCGCCTCGGGGCGGTGTTGTTTGTGTTTCTATGCCAAGCAGGGGGATTAAAGCTATGATATGGGCTCCGCGTTTATCAAGGACAACAGCATCCCACTCCGTGCCTTTTTTATCGCTAAGATAAACCGCTGTCCAGTGAGCGCGTGACGCGCGTTCGGCTCGGTTTACGGCACTCGCCGAACATTCGGATGCAGCCAGACGGGCAAGGATTTCATCTTCGGCAAGTGCTTTTTCGCCGCGTAAAAAAGCGCGTATCTGCTGATGAGCGAGCAGATCAGTATAACGGCGAAGCGGGCTGGTAACCTGCGTATAAATATCAATACCCAATCCCTGATGAAGTGCAGGCTTGGTGGTAAGTAGCCGCGCTCTCATGCTCCGGCGCAGCTGATAAGCGCCTGCGTATCCGCCGGGGATTTTTTCGGGGATATTATCAGATTCCTGGCTAATAAAGGGAAAGGCCAGCCGCTGTTCCAGAGCCCAATTTGCCGCACCTTCTCCGGCTAAAAGCATACATTCCCGTACCAGAATTTTTGAGCGGTAAGGCACGACAGGAGATATTTCAACCAGGCCGTTCTTTGCCGAGATAGATACCTCGGGAAAGTCTATTTGCGCGGCTCCTGCGGCAGCACGCCGCTTGATATTCTCATCGGCAAGCGTAAAAAACGGGGCAAGCTCGTTTTCCCCATCGGCGGCGCGGTAAGTTAGACGCTTCACTTTTACGGTTGAACGGAAAATTTCAGTTTTTTCGATAGAATAGTCCGGCCCAAGCTTCATTTTAAAACTTAAAGCCGGTGAGTTTTCCGACAGGCCAAGTGCAAAAAGGCCAAGGGCATCTTCGGGGAGCATTCTTGTTGTCCCTTCCGGTGCATACAAGGTCGCGCCCCGTGCACGCGCATCTATGTCGACCTCTGTTCCCGGCCCCACCGAGGCTGCGGGATCAGCCACATGAACATAGAGAAACGTGCCCTCGGCTGTTTTTTCCAGCGATACAGCATCATCCGGATCGGCACTCCCCTCATCGTCTATTGCGTAAGCGGCAAGATGGCGCAGATCGACCCGTTCTTCGTCTGCTGCCGGAGGATCAATCCTGAATTTCGATGTTGATGTCAACACGCCGTAACGGGCCGGATGGGGATTTACCGTTTTATCCCAGAAGCCTGTTTCAAGAAGCAATTTATGGGCACTAAGCGGATCCTCACTCAAGCCCGCGTCACGTAAAGTCTTGCTCCTCTCTGATTTTCCAAGCGCAAGCGCCTCGACATCCTGTAAAAAACGCTCGTCCCCTCCTGTCTCAAACCCGGACAGAGAATCTGTATCCGGAAAGCCGGATTTCGATAATTCTGCTTGTAAAGGCGATTTTCGTCCTCGAAGGTCAAGTTTTCCCTGTTTAAGGCGCTCAAGAAAAGCCACCCGTTCCGTCTCTTCGCCTTGTTTTATCCTGCGTTTTTTTTCTTCGATTTCCACATCCGCCGTGCTTTTTGCTTTGATCGCCTGAATACTTCCTTCAAAGTAAAGATTGTCTTTGAGCAAAAGATAGGATGCCCAGGCGTTTTTCGCGGTAAAACCACCTTCAGCCAGAGATGCAATATCCTCAAGGTGAAAAAATTCATTTTCATCCCGAACAAGCTCCCATAATTCACGGGCGCTTTCAGGTGAAAAACCCGCTTGAGTCTCAGCGAAATTCTCAACCGGCCCGGGGTAAAGCAGACTTATATCTTTGTCACGGACACGGACTTCCGATTTATCGGGCAAGGTAATAGTAATTTTCTCGTCTATTCCCTTTACAATCGCCGCTTTGTTTTTATACACGACAAGACTTTTTGTTTTTAACATAAAATTGATCCCTCTCCTGTCCCCTATTATACCATGAAATACTCAGGATTCAACATTTTTACCATAAGAGTATTGCGTATAGGGTATTGAAATAATCAGTCGGCTGCTACCCTGCACCCAATTATTACATACCAGCGTCCGGGGCAGCTCTATGTCCGAAACAAACAATAAAAATGCGGCCATTCCAGGATTAATCCCTGCGTGTCTGGAACACGGATATTCCGCTTTATACTAATATATCATGTATTTTATATCATTACAAGTACTTCCGGCCGGCAGTCTGCGGCTATGTCCGGCCGCCTGATTTTCATTCCGCTGTTTATTTTCTTAAACCTTGAATTCTGATAAGGCAAAGATGCCTTTGGATGAGCATATAAAAACAAGAAGCATGAAACTTGTAATATACTATAACACGATAAAAAAATTCATGAATTTTTTATTCGCCCTCTTGCGCAAGGTACCTGCGCTGCCTTGACAATCGTCAAGGTAACATTATATTCTATCGGACGGCAAAGATAAAAAAGTATACGGTCAACAGAGATAAGGAGCTGGTCATGAATATCGAATTAATTATCGAAACAGTTGTTTTGATCGCGCTCATTATTCAGATAAGTTTACTTATCATTTTTTTATCCAAAAATAAACAGGGCGGCAGTGAGCATCTACTACAGAAATTGAACGATTACGAAAAAAGACTTGATAAAAATGAATCCTCAATACGGGATGAATTTGGCAGAAACCGGAGAGAAACGAATCAGGCATCAAAAGAAACCAGGGAAGAATTATCCGCATCATTAAAGTCTTTTGAGGAAAAATTTTTTTATAATATATCAAACTTTACAACAATAATAGACAACAAGATAAAATCCATCATAGATATAACCGCAGGTTCGTCAAAATCAAACAGGGATGAATTAAATAAATCAATCAGCTTGTTTGAACAAAATGTATCAAAAAATATTTCCGATTTTTCCGGAATATTAAACAAAGAACTTAAAGCTGTTCAGGATTCTGTTAACAGTTCAACACGGTTAAGCCGTGAAGAATTAGCGCTTTCTCTAAAATCTTTTGAGGAAAAATTTTCCACAAAAATTGACGCTCTGACAAAAGATACCAATGTAATATTTGAAAAAAACAGGGAAAGTATCGATAAGAAACTCGGTGAAATACAGGAAGATAACAGTAAAAAACTTGAAGAAATGAGAAAAACTGTTGATGAGAAATTACACGACACGCTGGAAAAAAGATTAACCGAATCATTTAAACTGGTAAGCGAAAATCTGGACAAAGTCCAAAAAGGACTTGTTGAAATGCAGGGTTTAGCAGTCGGTGTCGGGGATTTAAAAAACATTTTGTCAAATGTAAAAACAAAAGGCGTTTTTGGCGAGTATCAACTGGGATGTATTCTTGAGGAGATGCTTGCCCCGGGTCAGTATGCACAAAATGTAAAAACAAAAGAGGGCAGCAATGATATGGTCGAATATGCTGTTAAGATTCCAAGTAAAGAACATACGGATAAAATAATATGGCTGCCCATAGACGCAAAATTCCCAACGGAAGATTATGAGAGGCTGACTGCCGCTTATGATTCCGGCAAGCCGGAACAAATTGAGAAATGCAAAAAAGATTTAGAGCGCACGATAAAACAATTTGCCAAAGATATTAACGGAAAATATATTGATCCACCCCATACAACGGATTTCGCGATTATGTTTTTGCCCTTTGAAAGTTTGTATGCGGAAACACTTCGTATCGCAGGGTTATTTGATACGATGCAACGGGAATTTAAAGTGACAATTACCGGTCCGACAACTATATCGGCTTTTTTAAACAGTCTGCAAATGGGATTTAGAAGCCTTGCCGTTGAAAAACGTACTAGTGAAATATGGGAACTTTTGGGCGCGGTAAAGACGCAATTCGGGAAATTCGGCGATGTACTGGAAGCGACCAAGAAAAAAATTGACGCGGCAAGTGATGAGCTGGCGAAAACAGGCATAAGAACTCGGGCCATTGAGCGAAGGCTGCAAAATGTGCAAACACTACCCGACCAGGCTGCACAAAAACTCCTCGGGAATTTAGAAATTATCAATGATGATGATGAATGATGTTCAGCAATAGCGCTTTCATTATTGCAGGCTGCTGTGAATCCTCCTCATGCGGGAAAGAAAAAGAAAAATTCCACGTTTCAGGCTCTCTTCACAGGCTCTTTTATTCCCGATAAAATAAAAACATGAAAACACATGAACTCAGGCAAAAATATATAGATTTTTTTATATCAAAGGGCCATGTCCGGATTCAGGGGAAGAGTCTTATCCCCGATAATGACCCAACGGTTCTTTTTACTACGGCAGGTATGCATCCGCTGGTAAATTATCTGCTTGGAGAAGAACATCCGGCGGGAAAGCGGCTTGTTGATTTTCAGAAGTGTATTCGCACCGGAGATATAGACGCTGTCGGCGATTTTAGCCATCTTACTTTTTTTGAGATGCTTGGTAACTGGTCGCTTGGGGATTATTTTAAAGAAGGCGCGATAAAAATGAGTTATGAGTTTCTCACCTCTCCGCAATGGTTGGGGATTCCTCATGAAAAACTCGGTGTAACGGTTTTCGCGGGTGAGGACGGTATTCCCAAAGACGATGAATCGGCGGATATTTGGCGGAGTCTTGGTTTTACCGGAGATCGAATTTCTTTTCGCCCGCGCGAGGATAACTGGTGGGGGCCTGCCGGAGTCACCGGCCCCTGCGGCCCGGACAGTGAAATGTTTATTGATATGGGAAAGGAAGCCTGCGGGCCTGACTGCTCGCCCGGCTGTTCCTGCGGTAAGTGGCTTGAAATCTGGAATGACGTCTTTATGCAGTATAACAAGGATAAAGACGGCAACTACCTCCCGTTAAAACGGAAATGTGTTGATACCGGTATGGGGCTTGAGCGTACCGTTACTATACTCAGCGGTAAAAAATCAGTGTATGAGACTGATATTTTTGTGCCGATTATCGCGGCTATTGAAAGGGCTGCCGGTAAAGAGGGCAGCCCCTATGTGTATGGTACAGACAGTGAAAAAGACCGATCTACACGGATTATTGCCGACCACAGCCGCGCAGCAACGTTTATTTTGGGAGACCCCAAAGCGGTCACGCCTTCCAATGTCGGGGCGGGTTATGTACTGCGCCGTCTGATTCGCCGTGCGGTGCGTCACGGGCGCAAGCTTGGTATTGAAGAGGGGCTCCTCGCACCTCTTGCCGATGTCATTATCAAAGAATTTTCCGGCCCTTATCCGGAATTGGAACAAAACAGAGGGCTTGTTATAAGCGAGCTCGAAAACGAGGAGTTGAAATTTCGTGAAACCCTGCAAAAGGGGGAAAAGGAATTTGAAAAACTTCTGCCGAACCTTCTGAAAGACCCTAAAAAAGTAATGTCCGGGCGACTTGCCTTTAAACTTTACGATACCTATGGCTTCCCTATTGAATTAAGTGAAGAATTGGCCCTGGAAAACGGCTTAACCGTGGACAAAGAAGAGTTTGACGCTGCTTTTGTCAGGCATCAGGAGAAATCCCGTGCCGGAAGCGATCAGATTTTTAAGGGCGGGCTTGCCGACCATAGTGAAATTACGACAAAGTACCACACGGCGACACACCTCTTGCAGAAAGCACTGAGTATGGTTCTTGGCCCCCATATTGCCCAAAAAGGCTCAAATATCACGGCAGAACGTATGCGTTTCGATTTTTCGCATCCTGCGCCCATGACAAAAGAGGAAATCAGTTCTGTTCAGGCAATTGTAAACGAGCAAATTAAACGGGATCTTCCTGTTATCATGGAAATCATGGAGCTGGAAGATGCAAAGAGCCAGGGGGCGACAGCTCTTTTTGGCGAAAAATACGAAAAGCGGGTTAAGGTCTACACTATCGGGGATTTTTCGAAAGAAGTGTGCGGCGGGCCTCATGTTGAGCATACCGGAACGCTCGGGCAGTTCACCATCCAAAAAGAGCAGTCATCATCTTCGGGTGTGCGGAGAATCCGCGCAGTATTGGGATAATTTTTTAGTAATCTTTTTTGACACACGCATCGTTCAGGTCGACTGTAGCCGGATCAGCTTCTTGTTGATTAAACGCCTTCAAGATACGGCGTTTAATTGAGCTGCTGCCTCCGGTAAAATCGGCGATTTTTTTTCGAATATCGCCGCGTTTTGAATTTTTACCGTAGGGGCAGGTGCAGGCGGATTTTAACAATCCGTTTTCTTCCGCGCAAGAAATAATCTGCCGCTCCTCAAGATAGGCAAGGGGCCGTATCAGGCTAAGCGGATACTTCCGGTAAGGTAAAAGTACCGGCATTCCGCTTAATTTTCCTGCCGCCGTTATATTCATGAAAAATGTTTCGATGATGTCGTCAAGGTGATGGCCCAAGGCGACTTTATTAAAATTATGAGACAGGGCATAGGCTATAAGCTCGGTACGCCGCTGAGTAGAACACCAATAGCAGTTCATCTTTTCGCCTGCTTTTAATCTGCCGATTACCGGAACAAAGATATCTTCAAAAGGAATATCCCAACGTTCCAGAGCTTTGGCAAGCTCAATTTTTTTACAACAAGAGCAAAAATCCGATGAAATATGCAGTGCCGAAAGAAAATAATTCTGTTTTACCGCCTTCCGTACTGCGGCAAGCGCCATTGCCAGCACCGTGGAATCTTTACCGCCTGAAACAGCAATCAGTATCCTGTCCCCTTCGTTAATTAAATGATGTTCAAGCACAGCCTTGGTAACAAGTTTTTGTGTGATAATCGTGGCGTTATTTTTGCGAAAAAATCGATCACTCAAGTTTTACTCCGCTTTTCCGGAATATCTCATGAG
>JAITXS010000034.1 GCA_031284645.1 Spirochaetaceae bacterium
TAATGGAAATTTCGAGAAACTTCGGGGCTTTGGGGTCTCTTTTCGCTGGTTCAGGCATAAAAGCCTCCTTTATTTATAATCATATTACCCCCTCAAACCCTATGCACGCAAGTAACTGCACGCCCCGCTATCCGCAGATTTTCCAGTTCCTCACCTACTATTTGCCGGGAGGGATAAGCGGGGTTAGCGCTGATAAGGGAGATACCGACAGGGGCAGATCGTCAAAGGACACCCGCTTGACCAGTAATGCAGTGTCCGGGGACAAGACATAGATACCGTTGCCTTCGGTAAGACCAGGGTAAAAAACAACCGCATCGCCATTGTAGATGTGTTCGCCTATCATGGAGCCCCCGGCGACATAGACGGCTTGTAAGTTTTACGGGCGGTAGGGGTTGATAAGGGATCAGGGGAGTTTGAGGATCTCCTCCTCGGCATAGTCTTCTATCTCCCGGCCCCGTCCGGCGGCGGCTTCCTGACGCAGTAACTTGATAGTGGCTTTTTCGGTTTCAAAAGGGGAGCCCTCCCCCAAGAGGAACCAGTTTAGGTTGACGCTATATACAGAGGACAATTTGTCCAGAATTTCGCGGGAAGCATGGTAAATACCTTTTGAGAGGGAGTACCCCCGCTCTTTTGATACCCCAAGCTCCGGGCAAACTCCAATTTTGATAAACCGGAGCGTTTTTGAAGAAAATTATAGCGTTCTTCCTCAATTTCCATTGGCAGCCTCTATTACTCTAATTTACAGTTAAAATCGGGTGATTATTTTAATCACCATTATACCATAACCCGATAAGCCGTATAGTTTATTAATCACAGACCTTGGCGGTGATGTTTTCGAGTCTCACAATGAAGTAATTGCCTTTACAGGAATAAAGAAAGTAGACTTGTTTGACAACATCAAAAATGTCATAATGACAGTATGAGAAGGGGGAAAAAGGTGGCGGATGCCAAAGCGTTTCTTTTTAAATAATTTAAAAAAAGGAGAAAAAATATGATTTATAATAATGTATTTGAAATCTTATCAAGCATTCTTGGAATTATAACTACCATCTTAGGAATAATTATTTCATTGAATGATTTGAATAAAAGATCTATTAAAAACATTAAAATCAAATTCGATTTTTTTAAAAGTATAATATTAGAATACAAAAACAATAAAGTAATTGCCGTTACAGGAATAAAGGAATTTATTGGATTTTCAATAAGTGATGAAATGATAAACTATATTATTAATTCAACAAAATTTTATGAGATACTAAATGTCTTTAAAAATATATATCAATATGTTAATTTTGATAAGGAGGAAGAAAAATTTACTTATAAAAATAATAAAAAACCCGATAGGATAAAATACACGATTTTTTATATCCTTTCATCTATTCCAATAATTGTATTTATATCATTTTTTGATAGAATAGTAGCAGCTAAAAATCATTCATTGTTATTATCTTCTTTAATTGTTTTAATTCCTATAACAATAATAAATATCTCATCATGGCTGGAAATTAATAATAGGACATTAGCTATTAATTTAATAAAAAAATTAAATGATAATAGTTAAAAAGGGAAAGCGGCACACAACCAGGTTATCGATTTACTCTTATCTGCAGCCGGAGGTACAGTTCCCGGTAAGCCGGGTCGTCTATCTTCTTTCACATCTTATCGGAAAGAGTTTCTTCGTAATAAGGTACAATAAGTTTCGCAAAATAAAGACAAGCTTGCAGGCAAATGATAAAATAAGTTAACCAAAACAATTTTGTCAAAGGAACCTACAAACCATGTCTGAAAAGATTATACAATTCAATGAAGGAGTTATCAAGGGTGAATTAAAGGAATTGGTCTGAAACCGCGTGGAAGAAATGCTGAACGGGCTTATTGGACCTTGAAACTGCCCTGAATCGCACTATCCCTTCGTTCCCGCGCATCCGTTACGGCTAACGCAGTAAGAAGGGGCCGTATCCGGCAAACGCTCTCGCGTTGCGCCGCCGCCAGGCGGCGCAACGCGAAGCCGGAACGTTATGCGGGGTTATTTCCCCTTCGCTGATCCATCATTTTTTTACGGCAGGAATCTCCGCTGTTTCAACGCGATTAAGCGCGGAAGCAGGGAAAATTGCGGTTTGAGCTTCACCCGAAGAAGTAAACCATACTGTTGTTACCTGTTTGGTCTCTTCATCGACAGACAAAACTACCATTTTCGGACTGTTCTGAAGCCCGCTTACCGTTACGACATCCGCGATAAGCGAATTTGTTGCACGTACACTCATTTTTTCTCCTTGATCGTTGATCGGTGTTCGACTAACGCTAACAGAGGACACAAAATGTGTCAAGTGTTAGAATGTAAAAAATGAATGAATTCCTCGCCAAGTTCTTTTATCCCTTCTCCCGAGAACACAGAGATTCCCATAATTTTTTCGGAAGGATATTTTTTTTGCAGGGATTCAAGATGGTCTTTCGTGTTTTCAAGATCAAGTTTTGTACCAACTATGATACGTTTTCTTTCAAGCAAATTTTGAGAAAATGAGCCGAGCTCATCGGATAAAATGTCAAATGCATCAAGATAGTTTTCATCGGAAAGATCGATTAAAAAAGCAAGCGCCTGGGCACGAAAAATATGTTTCAAAAAACGAAGGCCAAGACCGGCACCTTCGGATGCGCCTGCAATAAGCCCGGGAATATCGGCAAGAATGATATCGTGTTCGCCAACACGGAGCGCGCCTAAATTGGGGATTTTTGTCGTAAACGGATATGGTGCGATTTTGGGGCGTGCGTTTGTAAAACGGTCAAGCAGTGATGATTTTCCCGCGTTGGGAAAACCCACAAAACCGATGTCGGCTATAATCTGAAGCTCAACGTTTAAAACAACGGTTTCTCCGGCTTTGCCGGGTAAGGCTCTGCGCGGCGCTTGATTCACCGAAGATTTAAAATGAACATTCCCCCAACCGCCGTTTCCGCCTTTCAGGTAGAGAAAGTCACTTTCATCTTTACCAAAATCATGAATTAAAAGGCCGGTATCCGCATTTTTCACCACGGTCCCCGGCGGAACCGGAATAATAATATCCTCTCCGTTTCGTCCGTTCTTTTCAGAACCTTCACCATCGCGTCCATTTTCCGCATTTATTTTTGGAGTGTACCGTAAATGAGATAATGTCCTGAGATTTTTTTTAACGGTAAAAATAACATTACCGCCGCGTCCGCCGTCACCACCTGAAGGCCCGCCACGTGGCACATATTTTTCCCGTCTGAACGCAACAGAACCGTTTCCGCCTCTACCGGAGGAAACTTCAATTACTACTTCATCAGCAAATCCGCTCACACTGCCGCAATGACGGACGCCAATTTCCGTCCCCGCCGCTCGGAAAATGCAACCACACCGTCTTTGAGCGCAAAAAGAGTGTAATCTCCGCCGCATCCGACATTCTCTCCCGGATGAATTTTAGTACCTCTCTGCCGGACAATAATACTACCTGCTGTAACATTCGTTCCGCCGAAAGCTTTAACTCCAAGATAATGCGGATTTGAATCCCGTCCGTTTTTTGCGCCGCTTCCGCCTCTTTTCCGTGCCATAGAGCCCCCACATTGATAAAGGCGTTTGATCGCCGCTTATCGTTTGCTTTTATATTTTAAAGAACATTTAACATAAAAACCAACGGAAAGTCAAGTCCACGGCAAACCGTCCACGGCAAATCTCTTGTTACCTTTTTTATAAAAGTTTAAAATAAAATCGTTAAAATCTCTCATCAGTATTCTGCAAGAGACGATTTTATGCATTTATCCCGTCAAATCACCGGACACAAATCACCGGACACCTTGACTCTTTTCAAATTTTTTAATTAAATATCAATAAGATGTAGTATATTCTAAAATTAGTTTTAGTATACGTTCCGGATTTAAACGTTCAAAGGATTTTGCCGATAATGGCGAGAGGGGTATAGTGTGGCTCAAGTCCATGATTATAAACGATTCGAGAATCATGCTGTAAAAAAAATAAAAAGCCGGGTCCGCGCACTAGCTGCGGGGACAGGTCGTTTTTTTACGGTCATCGGACGTTTAATGAATCGCCGCTACACTCTTGTTCTCGTCCCTCACAGCGAAAAAAAAGTCTATAACCTTCAAGTTAGTTTCTTCTCGTTACTTTGTTCCGCTTTGCTTCTTAGTGGAATAATCGGTGCCTTTTTTTGGTACGGAAACTCCTATAATGACAATCAGAACGCTTTGGCAAATAAAGATTCCAAATTAAAGGAAACACAGGCAAGTCTTGACCAGCTTAGGGATGAAGTCGGTACGCTTCGAAAAGAAGCCAAGAACTTCCAGAACACCCTCTCCGGCGTCTTTTCGTCTCTTGGTATCAGTACTCGGGATAACGCTTCGTCAAAAACAGCGTCTACCGGAGACCTTTCTGCGTTTTTTGACATGAGAGAAAGCGCTGAAGGGCGTTTGCGCGAGGCGGACGAAATAAGGAATCTTGCCAGTTATCTTGCTGAAACAAGAGAGCCTATTGAAAATCTCGGAAAATTACTTGAATCCCAAAACACACTCCTTACCGAAGTTCCGAACATTTGGCCTATCCGGGGCGGCATAGGGCATATTTCAATGTTCTTCGGCGAAAACGAGAACCCCTTTACCGGTCAGGTTTATGTACACCGCGGGATAGACCTTTCAACCTTCAGATACGGAGACCCGATTGTCGCAACGGCAGACGGTCAGATTGTTACGGTGGATTACGATCCAACCGGATTTGGAAATTATGTTATTATTAGGCATAAACACGGTTTTTATACTCGTTACGGACACATGCAGTCTTTTAAAGTAAGGACAGGACAGCGGGTTCAGCAAGGGGAAGTTATCGGTTATATCGGTAATACCGGACTTTCAACCGGCCCTCATGTTCACTACGAAGTGCATATTGGTTCCGATGTTGTCGATCCTTATAAATTTTTAAATGTCCGCTCAACTGCAGCTCGGGTCAATTTTAATGCCGGAAAAAGCTAACCGAAAAGATCTTTCAATAAACACCATTATTGGTCCGAATACCGGTGTCCGGGGGCATATTGAGGCAGCCGGATTTACCCGTGTAGACGGCAGTGTTCACGGTGATCTGACCGTCAAGGGAAGAATTGTTGTCGGCGAACGGGCCCGCATGAAAAGCAATATTACCGGTACTCAGATTACTATCGGGGGTGTGGTTCGGGGCAATATCCTTGCCGGCGAGCGGCTTGTCATACTTTCAACAGGCTTGGTAATCGGAGATGTTATTACACGCCGTATTCAGGTAGACGAGGGATGTATTGTTCACGGTAAAGTCATTGTCTGTTCAAGTGAAGAGAAGTGGAACGAGGCTGTCGCCGAATACAAAGACGAGCTGAGCGTGAGGAAAGCGTTATCCGGCGGAGATGCTAAAAATGTCCAGGATTGACATAGCTTCCGCGCAATTGGTAAACCCTTTTTTAACGAATAGTCTTTCTCCGGTAAAAAATAAAGAAGCAAACAAAACGGCGGCGCGGGGGAAATCCTCCTTTTTTACTTTGCTCAAAAAAAATGACGAGTCCGAAGCGGCGGCAGCTATAGAAGAGGATATTTCTTTAAAAAACGCCGATGTAAACGCGCTTTTAGATGATGTTCATAATGCCGGAGACATGCTTAAAAATCGCCCTTTTGCGGAAGAAATCAAACAGTATAAAAGTGCGATCCGAAGATTTATCAGTTTTGTTGTGGAAAACGCGTTTAGCCTCGAGGAAAGCGAAGGTATTCAAAATAAATACAAAGCACAATTCAAGAACAAAAAGGGGGGGGCCCGGGACGCGAGAAAACCATACACGATGATCGCGGTTATCGACCAAAAACTTGAAAATCTTGCTGCACAGATTATGGCCTCTCAAGGTGAAAAATTCCATCTTCTTGCCCGTATCGAAGAAATTAACGGCTTGCTTGTCAATCTCTTATTGAAATAGTTGGCTTTTTATAGAATACTTGAGCTAAGGTGGCCGGAACTATGCTGGAAAACGAAGATGAATTAGAAAAACTCGAAGACTTGGAAGATGAAATGCCGGAAGATCCCGGTATCGTTGCTGAAACAGTAGACGGCCCCATAGATGCGCCGGTTTATTATCTTATACTTGAATATTCCCGTGATACTTTTTTTGCAATTTACAAGGGTGAAAATCTTGAGTCAGGCGCTCAGGTTATTGTTCCGACACGATATGGGAAAGATTTGGCCCGGGTTCTCGGACCGGTAAAAAACCTTCAAACTTTTTCGAACGCAAAGATTACCCGTATAGAACGGCTTGGCACAGCCGAGGACAAGCAGAGGGTTGAGCAGAATAAAGAAGCCGAGCGGCAAGCACTTATAATCTGTAAAGAAAAAATCGTAGTGCATAAGCTACAGATGAAACTGGTGGGTGTTCATTATCTTTTGGAAGATCCCAAAATCTTGTTTTTCTTTACTGCTGATAATCGTGTGGATTTCCGTGAACTGGTAAAAGATCTTGTCTCTATTTTTAAGATGAGAATTGAGCTTAGACAAATAGGAATACGGGATGAATCACGTATTTCAGGGGGTCTTGGTATTTGCGGACGAGATTATTGCTGCCATACGATATCTGAAAAGCTTAAGCCGGTTTCAATCAAAATGGCGAAAGAACAAAATCTTTCGCTGAATTCAATGAAAATCTCCGGCTCTTGCGGACGACTGCTCTGCTGCCTTGCTTATGAACACGACTATTATGCCGAACAGCGGAAATTCTATCCGCCGGAAGGGTACAAACTGAGCTGGGATGCGGCAAACTGGCGGGTTCGGGAAGTGAATGTTATTATCGGTCTGGTTACGCTTGATTCGGAAGATGGCAGACAATTGATGATCCCCGGAAAACGATTTGAAAAAATCGAAAATGGCTGGCGGATTCTCAAGGAATGAACAAATATACGCGGCAGTGCTCAAGGCCCTTTAGCAGGAGAAACAGCTTGGGCATGAGACCTTTTAATCCCGCAAGACAGCTCCCCTGCCTTTGCCGTTTGTTTTTTTGTGCTGTGGTATTTTTTGGGGCTTCGTTTGTTTTTGCACAAAGCGCCTCTGAATACGGAGAAGCGGCAATCGCGGCAAAATATCTTCAATGGGTGCAGCAACAATGTGCCGACGGGCACTACAAAGAGGCGGAAAAAGCCCTGATCCGTGCGGGAGATTATGCCTCCTTCTCTTCTGATTTATCTTATTTATACGCTGAAGTGCAAATCGTCCTGTCACGCCCGCGTCGGCAAATTCTGGCGTCTCTTAATCTGGCCATCGCGACAGATAGATGGAATTACTATACGGACAGCGATGCCCGCCTCTTAAAAACAAAAATCCTGCTTGCCCTGATGTATTATGACGAAGCACTTGCCGAAACCGAGAGACTTCCGGCAAGTGAAAAAAAAGAGGAAATACGTCTTTTTGCCCTGTCGCAATTGCGAAACAATGAAATTTTTCGCTTGAACGCAGAAAAAGCCTTGTACGTGTACCCGAAAAACAGGGACATTATCTCCCTTGTTTTTAACTATGCGGCAAGACTTGAGACTATTGAGCCACAGGATTATATTCTTATTTCCCGTCTCTTAAAGCAGATTAACAGCCTCCTTGAGATTGACGAAGACTTAATTTTTACGATAGCGCCTTTTATGCCGGATATAGAGGAAGCAGCCCGACTCTTGCAATCCCGCCGGGCCTCAAGTGTGAACGGCAGCCCCAAAGACGCCCTGCCTGTCTTGCTTAATCTTGGTGTTATAAACGAAGATACCGCGATTGAGGAGCTCTTTTCCCCGCAGGAAGAGAGAGTACAAAAAAACGGGGTTTTACCCGCGAATTTTGCCCTGCCTCCTTCTTTTGCCGGAAACAGTTCTTTTATAGATAAAAAGGATCTGCTCTCCGTCTTTAAACTGCTCCGTACCGACAGAGCCCGGGAACAATTTCTTGGGCGCCTTGCATACTACAACGGGCTTATCGCACAAGATCACAACAATGACGGTATTTTTGAATTGATTGGTGAATATCAATCAGGACTTCCGTGTACCATTATCAACGACCGAGATCAAGACGGACGGGCAAATCTTACGGTAAATTGTATGGCGGGCCTGCCCGTAAACGCTTTTATCTATACGGATGAAGCCGACGATGGCTTTGAGACCGGAATAGTACCGTCGATTACACCTGATTTTAACTATATGAGACTTGACTATGAGGTATATCCATCGGTAAAGACTGCGTTTTTTCACGGGAGTTCCTACTTTTTCCGCCCGGAAGATTTTTATTATGAACCTTTTCATTTTGAAGAGCTTTGCAGCCAAGGGGGGACGGTGTTTCCGGAAATCAATCCTGAAGAGGATATCCCCGGAGAACGCTCCCTGTTCTCTTTTGCTTATATTATTGAAAGGCCAAGCAGAGAATTTAAGGGCGGAATCGAAAGTATAAGACTTTTGGACGGTATCATTCTTCAGGCAAGAGAGACACTTGACGGAAAGACTGTTTCGGAAACGGAATTTGTTTCAGGAAGGCCCCGTTTTCAAAAAATTGACAGCGACAGGGACGGAAGAATGGAAACAATTCGCCATTTCAAGCAAAATATTGAGGGAAATACCCTCCAATCCGGAGGGTACTATTTTACGGAGATTATGCCCATTGAGTATATTGAAAGCGATTGGGACGGTGACGGAAATTATGAAAAACAATAAAAACAAAACGCTTTTTGTCTTCTCGCTGATTTTGATTTTCCTTTGCAATAGCTGCGCGACATGGGAAGACGCAGAGATCCGCCTTTCACCGCCAAAATCCACCCGTGAGGTGAGGATTGCTGATATTGAAAAGACGCTTGCCGATAATCCTGCGCGATCCATTCATCTTATCGGTATGTATAACGAGATTTACGGAAAAGAAAGCATTCACTCAGTTGACAGCGAGAATGATCAGCAGAAGATGGAAAGTCTCCGCACACAGGCGGTAGACAATATGATCGCAATGCAAACAAAAGCGATTACGGAAAAACGCTGGGATGCTGCCGCTTCTCTTGCCCGTTCTCTTGCCGTGCTTGGAATTCAGGTTGAACATACCGGTATAGAGCCGGATTTATTGCTGCAAGAGGCAAAAGACAGTCTTGCACAGGGTAAAGATCTACAGGCTTTTCTTGCCGCAGTTCATTCTCATGAGTTGCGAGCGCTTGAGGCCGGGGATGCAATGCTCTTTTTGGAACGGGCATTCAAAACAAAACAGCGCCGTACCGCTTTATACTTTCTGAACGCAGCTTTGGAGTCCGGTAGAAATATTGAAATTACGCCGGAAATACGTTCTTTTGCTCAAGGCAGGGATTCTGCCCGCGATATGATTAAAGGCGTTGCAACCGTGATTGTCGACCGGGGTATCAGAGTGGAACGCGGACGCGGAATGATTGACAGAGTGCTCGGTTCAGCGTTTTTTGTTGATTCTTCCGGCCTTTTAATCACAAATTATCATGTCGTCACCAGCGAGGTTGATCCTTCGTACGAAGGTTATTCGCGGATGTTTATCAGACTCGGTGATTCCGCAAGTGCCCGTATTCCCGCTAAGGTTATAGGCTGGGATAAAACACTGGATTTAGCTCTTATTAAGGCTGAGATTACGCCGGAGTATGTGTTTTCTGTGGTTGACAGCGTTATCCCCTCGGTGGGGGACACTGTTTTAGCCATAGGCTCCCCGGGTGGGCTTGAAAAAACCGTTACTTCGGGTATTGTTTCCGCTCTGGGCAGGCGTTTTTTGCAAATAGGGGATGTCATGCAGATTGATGCTGCAGTGAATCACGGTAATTCCGGCGGGCCGGTTATTGATACAGCCGGGCGTCTTGTCGGCGTTGTTTTTGCCGGGGTCGAACAATTTGAGGGAATGAATTTTGCGGTTCCCGCAGAACGCCTGGCTGCCGCTCTTCCTGCCATGCTGAAAGGCGGCAAGGCAAAACGCCCCTGGCTTGGGCTTAGTTTGACACAAACAAGAGAAGGCGCACAGATTATCTATGCCGCGCCGCTTACGCCCGCCGCAGAACAACTGGTAAGCGAAGGCAGCTATATCACTATGCTGAACGGCGAAAAAATCAGTGCGCCGCAGGGAGCGTTGATTGCCGCTTTACAGGACAAGCTTTTCCCTTTTGAGCCGGGGGAATTGGTGGCACTTGCGACATCGGACGGCAAACAGCGTGTCATTCAGACAGTCGAGCGCCCTGAAACACCGCTTGCCGAAGCAGCACGAAACGACAGCAAGGAACGGCTTGTTTCCGCTCTTTTTGGTTTGATACTTGAACCTTCGGTGGGGCGTTCAATGACGCCGACCTATCTGATAAAAAGCATTGTACGCGGTTCTGTTGCCGATGAAGCGGGTCTTTCCCCGCAGGATCCTGTCCGCATCCACGGCTTTATCGTGGATGAAAAAGAAGGATATGTCCTTCTTGATATTAACGTAAAAAAACGCGCCTCGGGTTATCTTGAAACAACCATGCGCCTTCCCGCCCTGCTTGATTCGCCGGACACACTATAGAAGACACGGAATTCTCATTACGGGGAGATTCAGGGGCGGCTTTGCCCCTCCGCTCCGGTCGAACACTCATCAAACACTGCCTGTTTCCATTTTCGTCCTCTGTCGAATTCATTCAGGAACATTCCGAAAGAAGCGCAGCCCGGGGAAAGCACCACAATATCGCCGCAAGAGGCACTTTGGACTGCAAGTTTGACCGCAGTGGTGAGTTTATCAAAGGGGCCTTCGCAGGGTATGCCTGCACCGGCAAAAAGTTTCTCGAGTTTATCGCTTGCGCTGCCTGCAAGCAGGATGATTTTTTTTGCCTTAACGGCGGCTTTGATGAGCGGGGAAAAGTCAAGCATTTTGTCGGTACCTCCGGTAACGAGGATAGGGTTTCCAAGCGCGGAAATGGCGGCGGCAGCGGCTTCGGGGATAGTCGCGGCAGTATCATTGTAATAACGAACGCCGTCTTTTTCAAAAAAGAATTCCAGACGGTGTTCAATGCCCGGGAAAGCGCTGAGTTTTTCCCGAATGAATGACGGCTCAATGCCCAGATCAAGCAGGGCAAGTCCGGCTTCAAGGAGATTTATTTTTTGATGTATGCCCGGAGTTAGGGTTTCCGTTCCGACAATTTCCGTGATTTCGCCTTTCCCTAAAAGACCTATCGGCCCCCGCGCAAAAGCACAGCCTGTTCCTCTATCAAACCATGCAGCCGCAGCCTTGTCAGGCGGCGTTTCAACAGAGCAAAGAAGTGCTCTTCCGTTTGTTTCGCGTAAAAAACTCCGCCCCCACTGGTCGTCAAGTGCGATAGTTGTGCAGGAGCTGTCCTGATTTTTGTAGATAAGGCGTTTATCGGCAATATATGCGTCCATAGTGCCGTAACGATCAAGGTGATCGCTCATTATTGCGGTAAGGACTGCAATACGGGGTTTGAAAAACGGGGCGAAAATCTTTCCGCCGGGCGCTTGTGAGGGCGCTTCGCCAACTCCGGCGTCCGTCCATGCGGCATCCCCTTGACGGCAGTGGTTTTCATTCTTTAGAAATAAATCGCCAAGCTGCCAGCTTGAAAGCTCAAGAACGACATCATCTTCGGCGTTAAGTTCGTCGAGAAAACTAAGCGGCGAGACCGTGATATTGCCGCCGAGGTATGCTTTTCCGTGTCCTTGATCATGGTGAAACGCTTGTAAACCGTAAAAAATTGCCGATGCAGTAAACGACTTGCCCTTTGATCCGGTAACCGCGCTCAGGCGGGCGGGATTTTCACGTAAAAAGAGAGAAATATCGCTTTCAACAGAGCGCGCCGCCTTTAAATACGGGGAGTCCGGACGGACACCCGGGTTTTTTATAACTAAATCGGCATTTTCAAAGTCTGCTTGTTCATGTTTACCCAAGATATAACGCAGGGCTCGGGCATTAGATTCCCGGACATAATCGTCCAGCGCCTTGATTGACGGAGCGAGTACATCGGCACTCCGCAGGTCGGTAATCGTAACGGAAGCCCCCCGCCTTATAAGAAACTTTGCGGATTCAAGTCCGCCGCCGTGGATACCAAGCCCCATAACAAGAGCCCGGACACCGGAAAAATCAGTCTTCATTTTTTTCAGTATAGCCGGTTTTTTTATCTATTACGAGATGATTTGCGGCGGTTCATGTATGAATCTTGGCTCCAAAGCAGGGACAACACCAAATGTCCGTGTGCATTGCTGTTGCCGCCATTGGGACTCCCATCGCGATACACACGGCAGAATCTGTTATCAGAAAGCGATTCGCTCTCCCGTACCATCACATCGTAGGTGTAGCCTATGAAGGGGGAGCGCTTTCCCCGCGTATCCATAAATGACTCGCCAAATTAGGCGCACTCTTCGCCGCCGCTCCCCCT
This sequence comes from Spirochaetaceae bacterium, assembly GCA_031284645.1. GTDB lineage: Bacteria > Spirochaetota > Spirochaetia > Treponematales > Breznakiellaceae > JAITXS01. The sequence continues at coordinate 12,381 of JAITXS010000034.1, forward strand.
CGCTCCATAGTCCTCACTGCGCCCTACGGGCTCCGTTCCGGTCTATTCCGCTTCCCCCACTCTCTTGCTTTTATCCGCTGCATGACCACCGGTGCCCTGACAATTTGCGTTATCATGGTTATTGTTTAGCACCATAATTTTCTAAATTACATCCAAATCCTTTACTGCCTCATCGGAGCTGTAATATTCTTTTATTCGTTTATTATCATATTGATATCTTTTTCTTATTTGCAGGGGCGAATGAGCCATTTATTGCGAAATTCTCTGAGAGTTCAAATATTTTGTCTTTATGTTCAAAGGTTGAATATATTATTACATCATGTGGATAGCCATTAATCAGAAATAAATTCCCTCCGGGATCACATGCAGTAATAAATAAACCCAAAAAAATCAGGGAAGATACTTTTTCCTTCATACAGCATTTCATCGTTTTGTTCCAGGAATTTCAGAATAATCATCCGCCGTTGTTTATAAAAGACTTACCGGATCAACATCCAGCTCAAGGTAAACCCGGGCGTCTTTTCCTGCCTCGTATAAGTCAAGGCCGCGCCGCCCCTCCACGGGTTCCGGTGCCCGCAATGGCAGCTCACAGAATCTTTGCAAGTATCTCCGGGTTATCTGCAACATAATTCAAGACATCCCCCATAGCGCCGGTGTACCCCTTGCCTAGAGACCTGTATTTTTCCAGAGCCTCCGGCTTTACACGGACGGAAACTACGGGGGAGGCTTTGCGTTTTCGGATTTCACGAGCCAGCGCTGCGAATTCTGCCAGCGCCTGCGGTGAGCTGGGGGGGCAATCGGGATCATATTCGTCCGGGTGTTTTTTGGCTTCCCGTGCTACACGCTTTACTTCCCGGATCACTTCTTTAGGTATCTTTCTCCCAGCCTTTCCCGTCAATTTGATAATAGCCATTATGCTTGAATTT
>JAITXS010000155.1 GCA_031284645.1 Spirochaetaceae bacterium
ACCTGGAAAAATAGGCCATTATCGGCGCTACGCGTACATCTCGCATGATTCCCCTCCCGGAAAATTTTTCTCTGAGAGGATTATAGCTCAAATCCTTTTTTGAGTATGCGCTCGCCCTGTTGCCTCGGGGCAATAATTTTTTCTACGCAAAAAATGATAAAAAATCCTGCTGCTCAAGGCCCTTAAGTATTCAAGATACAGACGGGTAAAAGGCACTGATCGCCGAGCTTGATCCAAGCCGGTCGGCTCCCGCATTAAAGAAAGTAAGGTGATCTTCGGCTGTTTTCATGCCGCCGGAGGCTTTTATACGCGTTTCCTCCCCGATATGTTTTTTAAACAACGCAATATCTTCCGCTACCGCACCGGCTGTGCCGAAGCCGGTTGATGTTTTTATAAAATCGGCACCTGTTTTACTGACAATTTGACATAGTTTTATTTTTTCATTGTGATCAAGATAACAGGTCTCAATAATTATCTTTAATATTTTGTCTTTGACGATGCCGCGCAAAAGCGCAAGTTCTGTCTCGATTTTTTCAAATTCGCCGTTTTTGACGTCGCAGATATTAATGACGACATCAATTTCATCGGCACCGTTTTCAAGCGCGTTTTTTGTCTCAAAAGCCTTAGTCTCCGTGGTATTATAACCGAGCGGGAATCCGATAACCGTACAGATTTTTAATTCTGTTCCGAATTTTTCTTTTATTCTTTTGATATAACACGGAGGAATACAAACCGAAGCGGTTTTGTATTTTATTGCCTCATTACAGAGCTTTTCTATATCCGCCCATGTGGTAAAAGCTTTTAACGCGGTATGATCAACCCGCGATAAAATCTGCTGTTTCATTTCATCTGTCATTATGTATGCTCCTTATTATTGATTTCCGCCTGTTTATATGGGTTTCCCTCTCCCAATAGTTCGTCTAAAGTTTAGCACGGTAGCCGGACAATGTTATATCCTTGTTAGTACAGATGAACGAAGAATGCAGCTTTAAAAGTCTGCGCCGATGCGAGCGGCTTTTTCCCTCACCCATTCCAAATGCCGTATATCAATATCCTTTGGCACCGTACAATCGGCTCCAAGTACCAGTCCGGTACTCCCCGCCTCTTTGATAAGGCGTTCTGTTTCCGCCTCAATCTCCGCTTTGCTGCCTGTGTAAAGGAGCGCATCTGCGGTATTCGCAAAACCGCCAATAACCGGCTTGCCCTTAAAAAGTTTCTTTCCTTCAGAAAGGGAAATTTTTTCTACATGCGAAGCCCAGTTGATAATTGATGCCGGGTAATCAACAAAATGAGACAGGTTATTTTTGTATCCGGCATAACCGCAAATATGCAGAATATTATATTGGCTTACCGTATTTGCCGCGCTCAGTATCGTCATATCGCCGGGGACAAACAGCGCTTTACGTGCCTGCTCGTTTATCCTTGTATCATGCGGATCCTGCGTACTGTAATAAATCCCGCTTACCTTGGCTTCTTGTATGACCCGTTTTGCCAAACATGCAGTGTCTTGAGCAACGATATCAAATGCCCGGGCAACGGTGCCGGCATCCTCAAGAATTAAATCGGCAAGCAGGCTGTCCGCATCCTGATCTTTATTATGGTTATAATGACCAAATCTAAAAAGAGTCGCCGGCGCGAATATATTATAAAAACTGAATAGTTCCGCACCGAAAAGAGATGTTAATTTTTTTGCGTATTCAACCTGTTTTTCTATCCACGGATGGCTCTCTCCTATCGGGTCGAGTTTTTTTAAATGACTTATACTTTGGGCGTTAGTAAAAGCCTCGCGGGGATACATAAAAAAACCGTCTGTCATTATTTTGATAAAATCAGGCTGGAATTCCTCGTAGAATTTTTTTTCGCCTTCGATATTTGCCTGAAACATTTCAGGGTTTTTAAAACCATCCAAAATTTCATTTTCCGTGAAGTGGAACCAAAACCCCACCGGCACACGTTCGGCCTTCTGATTATTAAAAACTTTTGTCAATAAATCGCGTTTATTCATTGTCTCCCCTCTGTTTTGACACTCCGGCTATTACTTCCCGTTCTCTCCCGGGAAGCACAACGGGTTCTCATCACGAACGTTAAGGATAGTATATATGAATCGTATTACTATTGGCAAGGCGCTATTGAAGCATTATGAGGGCATAGGGGCTAAATAGGGTTTTGGGTTCTGGGTATTGGGTTTAGTAATACTAGAAATTCCCTACCCTAAACCCCTTTATTAGGGTCATGGGTAATAGGGTTTAGGGTATAGATTTTATTAGAACGCCTGTGCCGTACCCGAAGCCCTTAGCTCTTTGCTTCGGGGTCTAAACTTGACGTACAACAAATAGCAAGAAGAATTTCACCACAAGGGACACGAAGAGACACAAAGGGGATAGGGTCGGGGGCAGATCAGCAACTCTCTGTTATTACTATACCCCTCTTTAGGGTTTTGGGTCATGGGTAGAGGGTATAGATTTTAGTAGGAAGCCCCTACCCTATACCCAAAACCCTAGCTAGCGCACACAGAACGCGGGGGCGATACCATTCGTGAGGACGTTGGCTTCACTGCTACCCGTGGGACTTCCGCCGGCGCTGATTATGCAGAAGTTGATATTCTGACCGGAACGCGGCGAGGCATTCCAATAATATGATGCAGTGCCCTCCGTAGTTTTCTTTACCCTAAGGGAACTATCCGCATAATATTCAAGACGCGCCTGATTAGCCACTGTCTCATAGGAAGTAGAATTGTTATTGTAAGTCCCAAACATCTCCCGATCCGTCGGCAGCCATAGCTTGTCTTCTATTAAATCAGCCGCAGTCGCATCCAACCCACCTGCCGACACATAGCGCTTGGGTGCCCAGATTGAATCCGTGGTCACCGGCACTCCGGCGGCTTCCAGTCCCCTGGAAAAATTACCCCCGCTGCGCTTGTAATCCACTAGGTACTGCCTCATTTCGCACATCGCGTAGCCGCCGATAGACGTGCGCTCTTTATTCATTCGGCGAGACGACAACGGCAGATCCAAAAACTGCATCACGATATGCGCCATAGCTGGATCCGGGCCCCCGGGCTCCATATTCCCTGACCCTCCGTATTCCCCTTGCGCATTAAAAGAGTTTATCCCTACTACTATCAAACGCAGGACATTTTTATTTGTAATTGTGGTATCCGCATAATCTAAAGCTATCTTACCATACCCCGGTGTAGTATCATCATCAGGATATCCGGCAACATGAAGGAAGGGCAGATCAATGTAATCCCCCAACATTATAACGTCCCTTATACTCCCAACCTGTTTCTGTCTTGATTGCAAATATATATGAAGTCTTGAAAATGTCTCTGCAACCCCGGCAACGCCTTCACTCTTTACCCCGAACTTCTCCTTAATGCCGGACTGCCAGACAGCCCCTTCCCATAACCCGTATACCAGTACAGAACAACGTGCGCCTGTTTCTCCCGCCTTCGCTCTTACAGTCGTAAGCCCCGCAGCTATACCCGTTACTACCCCGTGCTCATCCACACTTGCTATATCCTTGTTGTCTACGCTCCACTCTACCTTGATACCTCGCGCTTCATCAGGGCTTATTATCTCTTTTACTACTGATACATCTCCGACCCCTATTACCAAGCTGTCCGCTGTAAGTCTTATCCCGTTTATCACCTTACCGTCATCATCCTCGTCCTTCTGCCCCAGCAGTCTCTCCACCATCCAGTTCTCGCACGAGAGGACGGCGCCTAAACTCAAGACAATAGCCATCATGCACACCATCAACTTTTTCATATTTTCCTCCTCCTTGCTCAATAGGGTCTTACTAGGGTTCAGGGTAATTGGGTAGAGGGTCTTGATTTTATCAGCAATCCTCTACCCTAAACCCAACGCCCCCAGACCCTTGCTTCGGGGTAAAGGGTTTGATAATACCAGAAATTCTCTACCCTAAACCCAATTACCCTTGCCCCTGGATTCTAAAATCTCCAGCCAAACACGGCCCCCGCGCCGATAAATACCGGATATCCGGCCCGTATATACGGCTCGATGTAAAAAGACCCGAAAGGAAAGCGGGCACCAATACTTAGATCAAGCATCACCGTTGATACCGCCGCGTCCTTCTTTTTCCTCTCCTCCGTAAAGCTTATTCCCCCTATTCCCACCTGGGCGAAAATCCCGAACTCCTCTTTTTTAAACGGCAGGTAATACCTCCCGTACAAGAGTCCCTCAAAATAATCTATGCCGCGAAAATCATTCCCGTAGCCGCCCTTTATCCCAAACGCCAAGTCCTGATTTATCTCGTAGCCGGCTATAAACCCGGCCTCCGCTCCCCAGCCCTGCCGGGTTGCCATATTCCCTTCAAGCAATATCCCTATCGAAAGTGTCCCGGGTTTTCTCTCCGGCTGTGTGAGGGCGGCAAGAGTCTTTTGGACGTTCTCCTTGCCGTTGTTCGTAACGCTCTCCCTGATTGTGTTTGTCGCCTCTGTATCATGCGTGTCATGGGGGTTCACAGCCTCGTTTTTCTCTGCCTCTTTGATGTGGTTTACCTGTTGTTTTTCATTTTCGGGGCTTGTTACCAGAACACGTTCAACGTTTTTGCTTATCGTATCTTTTGGAGGCAGAAGAGTGCCTTTGGTAATCAAGGCCTCGTTTCCCGCAGACGAGGGAGATGCACGCTGAACCGAGCTCGTGTTTCCTGCCCCGCTCACACTTTTTACATCAAGGGCCGCCTTCTCTGTGCTTATACCTGCTGTTGTTTTTAAACTTTCACGGCTTAGCTCAGGCATAAAATCCGCGTTTTTGGCGGACTCAACTTTTAGCGGTTCTGGTTCGATCTTTCCGCTTGGCGTTTCCGGCATCTCTGCCCCACTCGTGCTTATTTCCGCTTCCGGCGGCATGGCATCGATTTTGCTTGCAATCTCTTTCGGGGGAAGTGTCTTGTTTTTATCCGCCATCTCCGTGACAGCCTCGTTTGCGGGTTTGCCCGTGACGGCCTTGATTTCTTCTCTCTGAATACTTGCAGATTGTCCCTGTGTTGTTTCGCCAATCACCGGAATTGCTACCGCCGTTCTCTCGGCCTCTGCAATCGCCGCGACAGGTATTACGCTTGAGTTTTCTCCCTGAACGCTTTC
>JAITXS010000170.1 GCA_031284645.1 Spirochaetaceae bacterium
GACGCTACCTGCCGCTATGAACTGCACACTCGTCTTGAAAGCCTTCCCAAACACACCAAGCTCTGTCACGGCGACTTTAACCCCAGCAATATCATTATCACTGATAATGATGAAGCGTATATTATCGACTGGTCGCACGCAGCGCAGGGTAATGCATCCGCTGATGCGGCACAGACCTATCTTTTGTTCTGGCTTACCGGAAACATCAACGCCGCAGACAAATACCTTGACCTTTTTTGTGCGAAAAGCGACACCGCCAAACAGTATGTGCAGAAATGGATTTCGATCATTTCCGCCTCCCGTCTGGCGCGGGCAAAACCCGAAGAAAGAGAATTCCTGCTTCACTGGGCAAATGTCGTAGAGTACGAATAAGATCAGGAAGCGGCAGCAGGTATCGGGGAATCGTATTTTTCCAGCAAAAATCCTTTCCCCGTGTCCGAACTAAGCTAAAAAGCTCTAAAAACAGAATTTTTTAGAGCTTTTCCCAAGATTAAACAAGGAGATAAAAATGAAAGTCACCGTGTGTATCGGCAGTTCCTGCCATTTAAAAGGTTCCCGACAAATAGTGGAACAATTACAGTCACTTATTGCGGAACGGAACTTGAAAGATACCGTTGAGCTTGCCGGTGTGTTCTGCATGGGGAAGTGCGATACCGGAGTTTCCGTTACTGTTGATGACGAGTATCATTCATTGCAGCCTGAAAATGTCAAAACCTTTTTCGAGACCGTTATACTACGCAAAGTCGCATAATACGGCGCGGTATAAAATCAAATTTCGCGGATTGTGCAAAAAATTTGAGGCGCGTTTTTTTTTATAAATAGTTTTTGCCATCCGTGAAATTCCGCGTTAATCCGCGGATAAAATTCTTTATTGAGCGCCTCTTGTCTTTACCACGCATTCATAAGAAAAGGAAATGATAGATGTCCGGAATTATTACACTTAAAGCGACCGACTGCAAGAACTGTTATAAATGTATACGGCATTGTCCGGTAAAATCCATTCAGTTCACCGGCAATCAGGCGCAGATCATCCAGGATGAATGTATTCTCTGCGGGCGTTGTTTTGTTATCTGCCCCCAGAACGCCAAGGAAATCAGAAACGATATTCCCAAAGCCCAGTCTCTTATCGCATCGGGTGTTCCGGTATATGCCAGCATAGCTCCTTCTTTCGCGGCGTGTTATACGGCCAACGAAGGCGGGCGGAGCCTTCCGATAAGCCGTATAGAAGCCGCTTTAAAACAACTCGGCTTTGCCGGTGTTGAAGAAACTGCTGTCGGCGCAACCATCGTAAAATATCAGTATGACCGTATGGTCAATGAAGAGAAGCAAAATATTATCATATCAAGCTGCTGTCATACAGTAAATTTGCTGATTCAAAAATACTACCCCGAAGCCTTATCGTATATCGCACCGATTCTCTCTCCGATGCAGGCGCATAGTATTGATCTTAAACGCCGTTACCCTGAAGCAAAGACCGTATTTATAGGCCCCTGTATTTCTAAAAAAGACGAGGCCGAACGTTACGGCGGCATTGTTGACTGTGTGCTTACTTTTGAAGAACTATCGCAATGGCTGCAAAGCAAGCGTATCAGTTTTGATGAAAATCCGCAGGAAGAAAAAAACGAACATTCTCTGGCAAGGCTCTTTCCGCTTGCAGGCGGTATACTGCGGACTATGGCAAAAGAAAACAAAGCGTACAGCTATCTTGCGATAGACGGCATACATAATTGTCTTAATGCTATGGAAGATATTAAACAGGGAAAATTCGATAAATGTTTTCTTGAGATGTCGGCTTGTTCCGGCAGCTGTATCGGAGGGCCCACAATGAAAAAAGAGGGTAATACACCGGTACGGGACTACATTGCAGTGAACCGCTATGCCGGAGATAAAGATTACGAGGTGTACAGTTATAACAAAGAAAAGCTCGGCAAAAACTTTTCTTCCCTCAGTGCCCGCAAAGTACATTTGGGTAAAAACGCCATAGAAGAAGTGCTGCGGAAACTCGGGAAAACAAAACCGGAAGACGAGCTTAACTGCGGATCGTGCGGTTATAACACCTGTCGGGAAAAGGCTCAGGCGGTACTGGAAGGCAAGGCAAATCTTACTATGTGCCTTCCCTATCTGATAGAAAAAGCCAATTCATTTTCCGATAATATTATAAAAAACACCCCCAACGGGATCATTGTTATGAATGAACAGCTTGAGGTACAGCAGATAAACGATGCAGCCTGCGGGATACTCAATATTAATCAAAGTGACATACTCGGAGATCAGGTCGTGCGGATTCTTGATCCCATACCCTTTATTGAGGTACAAGAAGAAGGGCAAAATAAATATAATCAGCATTTATATCTTGCAGATTATAAAAAGCACGTGGAACAGACTATTATCTATGATAAAAATTATCACATCATTATCTGTATTATGCGGGATGTTACCGAAGCGGCAAATCAGCAGGAAAAAAAAGAGTACCTTAATCGTGAAACCATTGATATTACCGATAAGGTTATTGAAAAACAGATGCGCGCGGTTCAGGAGATTGCCTCCCTTTTGGGCGAGACAACCGCCGAAACCAAAATTGCATTAACAAAATTAAAAAAGAGTTTGATCAATGAATGATTTATGTACTGATATCGGGTTTGTCAGTGTAAACAAACACGGGGAACAGCTCTGCGGCGATCATATCGAAGTGATTAGCGATGACAAACTTACTGTTGCTGTTTTGGCAGACGGGCTTGGAAGCGGCGTTAAAGCAAATATACTTTCCACCCTTACGGCAAAGATCATCTCAACCATGATAGCAAACTCCCTGCCGGTCGAGGAATGTGTCAGCACTATAGCGGCAACCTTACCGATATGCAAGGTGCGCCAAATTGCCTACTCAACATATACGATTATTTGCATAAACGATAATCAGGAAGCGGAAATTATTCAATATGACAACCCCCATGTAATTTGTTTACGCGGCGGGAAAAACCTGGAGTATCCTGAAACAGCAGAAATAATCATGAATGAAAGCGGAGAGACCCCGCCAATTCAAGGCCCACTGGGGAAAAAGGTCATCTACAAAACCAAAATGGCGCTCCACGAGGACGATACTTTTATCGCCATGAGCGACGGGGCCATCCATGCGGGAATCGGAAAAAGCCTTAATTTCGGCTGGCAGCGCCCTGATATTATCCGCTACATGGAAGAGCAGTACAACAGCGCTTATACGGCAAAAACACTCAGTTCCCTGCTTCTTAATAAATGTGTCTCGCTGTACGGAGGAGAGCCCGGGGATGACACAAGTATCTGCGCGGTAAAAATCCGCCGGCGCCGCCCCATCAATTTACTTATTGGCCCTCCGGCAGAGCCTAAAGACCTTACAAAAATGATGTCGCTCTTTTTTGCTAAAAAGGGCAAGCATATTGTCTGCGGCGGGACAACATCTTCTCTTGCTGCAAAATTCCTCAATAAAACTCTGGAAGTAGGTCTGCCCCGCTACCAGGATCCTGATATTCCGCCGACCGCACATATCGAAGGAGTTGATCTGGTGTGTGAAGGAGTCATCACGATAAGCCGGGTACTGGAGTACGCTCAGGATTATCTCAAGGATCATGATGAGTATTTCCGCTGGAAGGACGGGGAGGATGGCGCTTCTCAGATTGCCCGTCTGCTCTTTGAGGAAGCAAGCGATATTAATTTTTATGTAGGGCGGGCTATTAACGCAGCGCATCAGAATCCGAATCTCCCGATTGGATTTAGTATCAAGATGCGCTTGATTGACGAACTTGCAAACTGTTTAAAAGAAATGGGAAAACAAATAAAGGTGAGTTACTTTTAATATGATGTATTATAATAATAACGCTGTACTGATAAAAAGTCAGCTTTTGGTTGCTATCATCAAGTTATTTCTTGATGACAAGCTTGAAGAAGAGATAGATCGTATTCCCTGGAACCTGACACATGGTAAGGATTACCTACCTATACGCTGCTGTGTGCAGCATGACCGTGCGATTTTAAAGACGCGTATCCTTGCGCGGCTTGGGTTTTCTATCGAAGACTACACGGATCAAGGGGATTCCATTGCGCCCTATGCAAGAAAAGCTCTCGCGCGAAAAAAGCCCGAGGAGCCAATAATCACGGTTCTGGACGAAGCCTGTAATGCCTGTATTAAAACACAGTATCTGATTACCAATGCGTGTCAGGGCTGTCTTGCCCGTCCCTGTTCCATGAATTGTCCGAAAAAAGCCATAACAATTACGAAGAATCATGCGGATATTGATAATGATAAATGTATCAACTGCGGTATATGTCTTCAGTCCTGTCCGTATCACGCGATTATAAAAATCCCCGTACCCTGCGAAGAGGCCTGTCCTGTCGGGGCAATCACAAAAGATGCGAATAATAAAGAGCGGGTAGATTTTGAAAAATGCGTGTTCTGCGGAAACTGTATGCGGGAATGTCCCTTTAGCGCAATGATGGATAAATCTCAGATTATTGATGTGCTTAGCGCAAAGCGGGCCGGAAAAAAACTATCCGCGCTTATTGCTCCGGCAATAGCCGGACAATTCCGCGCGCCGCTTAATCAACTGGTCGGAGCCCTTAAAAAGGCAGGCTTCGATGAAGTCTACGAAGTCGCCCTTGGGGCTGATATAACCGCGCATAAAGAAGCGGAAGAATTTGTCGAAAGGATAGGAAGAAATGAATCCTTTATGACCACCAGCTGCTGTCCGGCATATATCGAGATGGCAAAAAAACATCTTCCGGAACTGAAGCCGCATATTTCAAATACCTGTACCCCCATGCATTATACTGCGGAGCTTGCCAAAAAAGATCATCCTGATTATACAAGAATCTTTATCGGGCCTTGTTTTGCCAAACGTAAAGAAGGCATAGACAATCCCCTGATCGATTATGTACTGAGTGCAGAAGAAATTGATGCCCTTTTTACCGCAATGGACATCAATATTAAAGATTGCATACAAGAGAGCGCCGCCATAGGCGAGGCAAAAAAAGCAGGACGCAGTTTCCCCTGGGCAGGCGGCATCATAGAGGCGATCCATGACAACTTAAAGGGAAATACCCGCTTTAGTCCGGTTTCAGTAGTTAAAAACGACAAAACAAGCGCAAAAACGGTCTTGGTTGATATTATGGAGTCTTTTTCTCCGGTTTCCGTAAACGGCTTTACCAAAGAAGGCTTAAAAACGTTAAAAGACTGGTCAGAGGGCAACAATACCGGCAATCTTCTTGAAGTTATGGCCTGCCCGGGAGGTTGTATCGCAGGGCCAATGGTTGTCGCCAAACCCTCAGTTGCACTCAATCAGGTAAAAAAACTTGCCGAATCAAGCGAGGTCTAGGCTTATGGGTTTAGGGTTGAAATTTTAGCATGATCTGCCCTGAACCCACAAGACAATGAGATCTACTTGGGATACTGAAGTTCTCCGGTGATACATTCACACGGGATGTCGGCGTTTTCCGGTACAATCAATAAGCCGCCCTGTTCGGAAAGGCCGCAGAGTTTCCCCTGAATTTTTCTGCCGCTGTCCGCCTGTCCTTCTATAAAAAGAACATCTTTATTTTTCATAAAAAGTTTTTGATCAAGCCGTGACCGCCATGAACAACGCGCCTTTTCATCGTTTAATTCGTAATAAAGCGCTTTTAAAATTTCTTCCAACAAGACAGGCCGTATATTCGCCGGAGCTTCTCCGTTATTTCCCCATTCCATCATAATGCTTGTCGCCCCGGGATAATCCCTAAAAGAGTTTTGCAGAATATTTATACCGATTCCGATAAAAATATTTTTTCCGTCACTCTCCGTTAATATACCGCTGATTTTTTTGTTGTTTACCATAACGTCATTCGGCCATTTTATTGATATTACAGGCTGCACATGCCCGGGTGCAAGATGAGCATTTACAGACTCAAGGGCCTTGACAATGGCAAGACCACAACGCAAGGTAATTGCCTCGGGGAACTCGTCAAAATTATGGTAACGTAAAAGAATAGTGCACAGCAGGCTTTCCCCGTTTTTTCCTTCCCATACCCGTTGTTTAATCCGTCCCCGTCCGCAGCGCTGGAAATCAGCGATTACAAGACTCCCGGTCGGCGCATTGTCTTTTTCCAGAAGACGCGCTTCCTCCATAGTCGAGTCGCAGCTTTCAATATGATGCAGCGGCGCACCCCAGGGATTCTCTACATCAATTATTTTTTTCACCGAATTTACTGTACAATAAATGGTTTGGCTTTGGGTAGAGGATTGCTGCGGCAGTCTCATGGTAAAACACATCACCATAAAGATTTTGCGTGTGCACCTTGCATTGACAGTTTCTAAAATGAAGCGTTATAGTATATACTGGTTATACAACAAGGAGTTTATTTATGATAAAATTCGATGCAGGCAAGTATCGGGTATGGATATTTTGTTTTGTAATGGCATCGGCGCTCATTGGTTTAAACGGATGCGCTTCATCGTCTAAACCCGGCGCAACAGAGACGATAACAGACAGCCTGCCGCCGGGTGCAAACAGTGAAATGCTTTTTTCCGCATTTGAGACAGCTTTTACCGATGTATTCCGCAAATATCATCCTATAACAAAACGGTTAAACGGAACGGTCACCGGTACTGCGGCCTACGGGAAATATCCGATCAGCTTCACACTGACATACGAGAACAATAATTACACAATATACGGCGAAAGCAGCTTACGAAAGAAAGGGTACCTGAATAAGTGGATACAGAATGTTCATCAAAGAACTAATAACTATTTAGCAAAAAACTAAACGTGAATAAGACTGCCGGTATAAAAGATATTCGGGCTGTAGATGCTAAATTTGAGGCGCAGAAGATAGCATTCGGGCCTCTCGTGTTTCATGCAGCCCGCGCCCTTATTGATTTCGGGATACTCCGCGCTGTTTCCGATGCGGGCGCACAGGGACTGAGCTGTAAGGAAATAGCAGAAAAATCAGGTATTTCACTCTACGGCGTTAGCCTGCTTGCTGAAATGGCGCTGGGCATGAAGGTTTTCCTGCGTGCGGAGCCTTCCGATTCCGAAGATCAGGATGAACATTTTATTTTAGGGAAGACAGGCTTTTTCCTTCTTGAAGATGATATGACACGGGTCAATATGAACTTTGTGTATGATATTTGTTATCAGGGAGCCTCTTTTCTGCCCGAATCAATCAAAACAGGAGAGCCGCTAGGTCTTTCTGTTTTTGGTAAACAGCATAAAACCATCTATGAGGCGCTTTCATCATTGCCGGAACAAAGTAAAAAAAGCTGGTTTGAATTCGATCATTTTTATTCCGACATTGCGTTCCCGTGCGCCCTTCCGATTGTTTTTGACCGGAAGCCCAAAAATCTTGTTGATGTCGGGGGAAATACGGCAAAATGGGCTATAAGCTGCTGTTCATTTAATACCGATGTAAAAATTACGATAGTCGATCTCCCGGGACAGACCGCCCTTGCCGAAAAAAACGCTCAGGCGGCCGGTTTTTCCGACAGGATATGCGTTTATCCCTGCGATATTCTTGATGAAAACACCGAGTTCCCCAAAGGTGCCGATGCTGTCTGGATGAGCCAATTCCTTGATTGTTTTTCGCTCTCCGATATTACTTTGATTTTAAAGAAAATCAGGCGCGCTGTTGACCGGAATGCCGATATTTTTATTTTGGAACCGCTCCTTGACATGCAAAAATTTGAGGCCGCCGCTTATTCTTTACAGGCAGCATCTCTTTACTTTAGCTGTATGGCGAACGGGAAGAGCACGTTCTATCACTTTCGTGAATTAAAAGACGCCGTTGAACGTGCCGGATTCGACTTAAGCTGCGCCCATCACAATATAGGCTCCAATGCCTATTCGCTCCTCTGTTTTAAAAAAATATAAAAAGGAGCTTGTTTTTTATCACGTGTATGAAGAAGACAATTTTTATCAAGCGTTTTTCGTCATGGGCACCGGGGATACAGAGCAGAGAAGAATGGCAACAATGGGCAGAGAATAAACGGGAGATTTCCGATACTGAAGAGTCCCCCGCGCTCCTTTGGACAGATCCGCTTTTCCGAAGGCGCTTAAGCCAAATTTCAAAAATGACCATTGAGACTCTGCATAAACTTACTCCCTTTGATGATTCGGCGAAAATCGTTTTTGTTTCTCTCCGCGGCGAACTTGGCCGTCAATTTTCGATAAATAAAACCCTTGTAGAGGATGCGGCAATAAGCCCGGCCTCATTTTCGCTTTCCGTGTTTAATGCTCCGCCGGCATTAGCTTGTATCGCCCTGAATTTAAAAGCCGGGTATTCTGCAATATATCCGGCCCACAGGAGATTCCATGACGGATTTTTAAGCACCGCCGCTCCCCTCCTTTCAGGATCTGCCGAAGATATTGTTCTGGTCTATGCCGATGAATTTGTGCAAAAAGAATACCGGCAACACGCAAAAGACATCATGGCGCCGCTTGCTTTTGCGGCCCTGCTTAACGCGCGCGGAGAAGGGGAGCCGATTGACTGTTCTGTAGAAAATACTGATTTATTATCGCCGCAAACTTTTTTAAAAAAATTATTTTCCTTACGGAATGTGGTCTATGCAATCTGATCCGGTACCGCTTAAAAATTATGCTTTTTATATCTACTGTGTCTTTGTAAAATGGTTTTCTTTTTTTCTTTTCGGACTTGGCTCTCTTTTTCTTGTCATCTTTATCTTTCCCCTGATGCGCCTCTGCATCCATCCGGGGAAACGCTTTCAAAAATACGCCCGCACTCTTATTTCGCGTTTATTTTTTCTTTTTACGATGATAATGAGTCTTTCCGGTGCCTTTACCATCGAAATTGATGATAAAAACGTACTAAAACAGCTAAAAAGCAAGATAATCATAGCAAATCATCCCTCGTTATTAGATGTCGTGGTTTTAATCTCGTTCATTCAAAACGCAGACTGCATTGTAAACGCACGTTTACTGCATAATATTATAAGCGGCGTTGTAAAACAGCTGTACATCCCGAATTCATTAGCGTACGAAGAGCTTATGGCATTGTGCGCCGAATCGCTTTCCGACGGGAATTGTCTTATTATTTTCCCCGAAGGTACAAGAACGCCCCGCGAAGGAAAAAATACAATTAAAAAAGGCGCAGCCCGTCTTGCATTCCGGAATTTATGCGGCATAATTCCGGTACACATAGGCGGCAGCGATAAATACGGCTTGGGAAAAAAAGACCCCTGGTACGGATTTAACCACACGGGAAAATATACCTACAGACTAACAGTCCTGCCGGAAATTTCACCGGAACCATACAAAAAACTGCCTGAGCCGGCTGCGGTAAAACGAATAAATGAGGAAATAATCCGTGTCCTGTTTGGAAGAATGGGGTGATTGGGTCAAGGGTAGAGGGTTTTGATCATATCGGACAGCTCATGCCTTTCACCTTAGGCATCAGCTATAGCTTCTCGCGGCAAGTGCGTTTTTTGACTTTACCATTTTGTCAATAAACTTTTTATCAAGCGGGGAAAATTCATAACCCTCAGGATAGACGAGCAGGTCTTTGTATTGATTATTGGCAAACTCGCATTTTCGCTGGATGAGTTTATACCTGGTAAGGAGTTTTTCAGGGATAGGAGATACCCACATATAGGTTGCGGGAATAGTACAAAGCAGATCAAACTGATTTCCCCGTTCATAAAGGTATATCCGTTTTTTCCCGGCTGCCTGATCAGACGACATCGTATCCGAAAAAGACTGCCGTATATCGGCAGCGTTCAGGTAGGGGACAACAGTATCCCCGTGAATAATTTCTATGGATGTTTTTAACTCGCTGAACAAAACTTCTTTTACTTCTGCCAAACGGTGTTTTTTTGACATTAAGGCCAAATATTCAAATTCCCATATTTGTTCGTGGAGAAGCCTTTTTTCCGCAAGATAATCAAGAAAATAATTTTCATACACGCTCTGATAGCGGATTATCCCCAGATTGAATTTTTTTTCAACAACATTGTTCACCGTCTGCACGGAATTTGTTTCCTGCATATCAATCTTGATTGCCTTATCAAAATCCAATTCCTCAACAAATTGCGTAAAAGCCGCCGCTATATAACTTCCCCGAGGTATGGAAATGCTGAAGTTTTGCTGATTGGGCTGTTCAGAATTGGACAGACGGCTTATCTCGTTGATCTGTTCAAGAATTTTCCGCGCCCGGTCCAGAAATTCGATGCCCTTTTTGGTGGGGAAAACCCCCTTGGAATTCCGTTCGAAAACAGGGAATCCTATGCTTTCTTCCAATTCTTTGATGGCCTTACTTAAATTAGGCTGAGCCATATAAAGATTATTCGCAGCCCGGGTTATAGATCGTGTCCGCTCAATTTCAATAGCGTATTTGAAAAATAAAGTATTCATGATTTGTCGAAACGGATCTCGATATTATCCTCTTTAAACACGGCTTACAACAAACAGAGTAGCGCATCTTGACACGAATTTCAAGCGCAAAGGCGAAATGTGACAGGGCACAAGAATTGAGATTTTACCGAAAAGGACATCATGATCGAATACAAAGGCGAGCGGTGTCAATAATATTTCGCATATAAACATATCGGTGCTGCCGTAGAAGTAATGATATTAGGCCGTTTACGGATGCTTCATCTTTTGTCCGCATTTTTTGCATTTGACCACATCTGCATCTTTGCGCTTATAATGCGGAAAATGAACCGAATCTCCGCAGCGCGGACACTCCAGGTGTATTTCCTGGCAGAAAGGACACCCTCCCACGGAAGCGGCATTGGGAACCGCCGCTGTCATAAGATCGCGTAAGGACGCAAGTACACTATCCTTTTCATTCCACATATTCAGTAAACCGTTAGCAGTATCGGCAATAAGGGTTACCAAGCCGTAGGAAGCAAACCCCACATGCTCCTTACATCTTCTGCAAAGGCCAAAAAATGATATATTCCATGTTGCACCACAAACCGGGCATAAATGCCCAATATTCCGGCTTCTGATATCCCTTTTATCCGTTACATCCGAGATATTTCCACAGGCAGGGCAACGGACTGAATAAGAATGACTACCGGAGGGTACAAAAGGGGTTGGCTTATTCACCGGATTGCCGCCGCATGCCGGAGCATGATTAACAGGAGGGTCTGGGGGTAGTGGATTTTGTATAAGCGGCGGTTTGTTTTGATCTTGTATTTCAGTAAGGACCGCTTGCTTATGTCCGGCCTTTAATTCCTGTATTAAAAGCCTGCGTTCCCGTGTATATTTGCCCTTCGTATAGTCGGCTAAAAGGGAGTTGAATACAGGGATATTGTCGATGATGGCGTTGTCACGGTCGGAGAGGATTTTTTGTACGATAGCGATGAATGTTGCATCCATTTTTATACCTTTCTGTCTATACTATCAAAATATCGGCTAAGAGACTCTATCCTTCTTAATGTAACTATTTCTTCGGGAAAGTCATTGATTATTCTGTTTATGCAATTAAGGCAAAAAGATTTTCTTTTATCCGGTACCGTTTGTAAAATACTCTTTAATCCCCAGATATGGGTAAAACAAGCCTGTTTTTCAAGATTATTCAGATCCAACAGACTTTTAATATCGATTCCCCATGCACTTGCACACATAGCAAGGAGACGTTGTTCCGCAAAAACCATTTCTGCGGTGATGTTATTGCTTCTTTGTAAGTTTTTCATAAAGGCAATGGATTGATTCGTATAATACGCCTTTATATTTTCATCGGCAATATAGAGGAATGCGGTATTGCAGGGAAGAACCGACCAGTCCCATTCTGTCGGGAACATATAGGCATCATGCATCTGGAAGAAGGACTTGGGTGGGTAAATTTCATCGCTGATAGTTTCCCTGTGGATTACGGCTAATGGGGTATCGCTTAAATCCCTGTCCAGCGGTTCCCAGACAATAAAATCGGTGTCAATCATAACGCATGGAGCAGGTTGTTTTTGCAGAGCATATATTTTTCCGGCTGCCCAAAAAGCCAGGGGGCTTATAGCGGGATCGATTTCATTATCCAAACAGGTATCTATGCCCCTGTCCCAGAGATGGTCGATTCCTAAATTCCGGTAATAATCCGCGCCAATACTGTCGGTAATCATTTTTATGCTGCCGTTATGCTTTCGCCATTCCAGGGCGGAGAGTATGGTTGTCAATAGTTCATAATCTTCGATGGAATAGGGAGCGCCCCGATGTCGGGTGAGGAAGGGTTTTGTCCAATTGGAGTGGAAAGCGGCGGTCAAGATTTAGTTTTTTCCTCTCTTATCTTTTGTATCAATTCTCCTGCATGTTGCCAATCTATCTCTCCTACTAAAGCAATGGATGTTAGTGAAATTAGGAATACTAATACACCAACCGGTACTGATAAGCCAAAGATGATGGGTCCCGAGGCGAAAAGACCAACCATGGATATACACCATTGTAACCGGTCCTTGCTCGTCGAGGTCGATTTTAAAAGGTCATTTACATGCGCATATTCATTAGAATGTTTTTGAAGCAGCTTCTTGGCATTTTTAAAATCCGATCGGGCATTGCCAAAATTGCTCAGGCATAGATAGTATTCTCCCCGCTCAATATAGGCGCTTGCATTACCGGGATCTTGCGTAATTGTTTCTGTTATTCTTTGAATTGCTGTGTTAAATATATCTTCCTGGCTTGGGACAGAAGTCTTTGGTATAAAAGTAATTAAATCTATTCCGTACCCAATCCCGCCGGAACTGGTAAGGGCAGCGACTTTTTGCTCTGGCTTTGGTGTAGATTGAGAAGCGCTTTGCTCTGTCGCCGTCGGCTTCCCGCAGGAGGAACAAAACTTGGCACCTTCGCTTAATGGCGCGCCGCATTCTGAGCAAAATAAGTCCTCTCCTTTTTCATGCCCATTGTCCGGCCGCAACACCAAGGTCAGCATATCCACCAGTTCCGCTGCTATTTCCTCTGTCAGAAAATATTCTTCGTGTAAACACCTGGTCTGCTGCTGTTTACAAATTTGTAATTCCCGGGTGCTGTCGATGGCTTTTGCTACACCAGCTTCAATCGCCTGTAAAAGCAGACGGCTTTCTTTCTTGTATTCACCCTTGGTATAGTCGGCCAAAAATGATTTACATTTGGCGGTGTTGAACAGAGCTTCTTTTCCTTGTTCGGTGACGAGCTTTTGTACAGTTGCGATAAATACAGTGTCCATTGTTATTATCCCCTTGGCAAAATATTTTTGTTCCATATTTCTCATCAATACTGATAATTTTTCTTCATTTTTAAAGATATTTTCTGGCAGTATACCGGACAGAAATGTACCCCTTCCAATAACACCATATTCTCTGGAACTGTGGTTCGCATTGTCATTACCCCCTAGTTACTTAATCACTCATCATCATCATCGTCAAAATCATCATCAAAATCATCATCATCGTCATCGTCATCGTCAAAATCTTCTTCGTCGTCATTATCATCGTCTTCCAATTCTTTTGTTAATTCGTTTAATCGTTTCTTTAACGAAGTCTTTGACGGATCAAGTGTAACTGCACGTTTTAAATCCGCAATCGCCGCAGGGAACATCGCTAAAAATTGATAAGTATAAGCTCTAAATTCATAAATTTCCGCCTGGTTGGAGTTTCGGTGAATTGCTTCATTGAAATCAGACAAAGCCGAATTATAATCTTCCAATGTACAATAAGCAATTCCGCGTTGAAAAAAAGTAAAATCTTTTGGTTCCAGATTGATTGCCATTGTAAAATCGCTTATGGCCTGTTGATATTCCTGACGCCCGGAGTAACACATTCCCCTGTCTACATATAGTGAAGATTCAATCTCATCAGAATGCAAAAGATTTATTGCATTTGTATAATCCGGGATAGCTTCATTAAACCAGCCCTTTTGTTTATAAGCCTGACCCCGATAAGCAAAAGCGTATCCTTCTATACTGGGAACTAAAGCCTTATTAATATTTAACGCAGAAGTAAAATCACTAATCGCCTCATTATACCGACCATGATGACTATAAGCCAGCCCCCTATCAATAAAATGGGTAGGAAACGCCTCGAATTCAATAGCTCGTGTAAATTCAGCTATTGCTTGTTCGAATTCTTCTTTTTCGATAAAATGACGTCCTTTTTGAATATGAATGTCGGCATTATCATGGTTATTCTCGTCAGTATTTTCAGATATTTGTACAACAGGATCTTTCGGGGAAGTTACAGTATTATCTCCACGCAGTATAAAACTGATTGTGTCAATAATTCCAATTGCCATTTCCTCTGTAATAAAATAATCATCCTGCAGCAAACGTATCTGTTGCAGCTTGCAGATTTGTAATTCTTGGGTGTTATCAATTGCTTTTGCAGCTCCGGATTCTATAGCTTGCATTAAAAGACGGCTTTCTTTCTTGTATTCACCCTTGGTATAATCCGCCAAAAATGATTTGCCCTTGGCAGTGTTGAACAGGGCTTCTTTTCCTTGTTCGGTGACGAGCTTTTGTACAATTGTGATAAATGCAGTGTCCATTAAATACATCCCTTTAAAATATTAAAAAATAATTTGCACATTTTTATACCATTTTATGAAATTACCAGCAAAATTTCTCTTTAAACTTTTCATCATTTATAATTGTCATAACAGGATTGTAAAAATGTTCTTGTGTCGTTTGAGCTATGCTTGAAAAATGATATAGGTCAATAATTGGTATTTCCTTATCCTCTATCATTAAAGATCGTAGTGCCGCAGGATAAGTATAATCTATATCCGGGATAAAATTTGCTCCGTCGAATGCTTGCTTTAATAAATTGTAATTGATTCTTAATTCCCAAAGATTCATAGTAATGATAATATCAGGTTCTAATATTTTTATTTCCTTTTTGAAAAAATCTGTTTTTGTGAGTTCAGAATGTTCCAAAAATGAATTTATTAATTTAACGTCTGCCTTATTATCATCAACATATTTTGAAAGTTCCATAAATGCAAAACTTATACCATGTGGTAAACCTATACCTTTCGCTATACAACTTGCAGATTCTAACTGATAATATGCCTGCGTTTTTCCGCCATTAATTATGCCTTTGGCAATATACATCATTCTGCTATGAAACTTATTCTCATCTACTCTTTCACCATTATTAACATTATTTTTTTTATATTCATCAAGAAAATGTGCTATACAACCTTTTTTGTGCATGTCTCCAACAGGATCTCTGCCAATAAAAAGTATCTTTTTAGGTTGCTCAAAATAATTCGGGAAAAATCCATCGGTACAGAAAAAATCTTTACCTTGATAGGGTTTGCCGGATTCTTTGGTTTTTAAATGTGGTATTTCCTTATCCGCTACGCAAGCTTTCCACTGCTTCATTAAATCTCCAATTTCTTTGTTTTTATCTTGTTGCAAACAAGCGTTCATTTTCCCCCTCCCTTAGTCTTGTTACCTTCCGCGAAAGTCCCCTTGCATTTGGCGGCATTGAGTAAAACGTCCTTGCCTTTTTCCGAAATGAGCTTTTGTACGATTGTGATAAATGCGGTGTCCATTGTTATACTCCATCTTCTATGCATTTTTTAACTTTGTTGATACAATTCTTATACTTATTACTATTTGGTCTTAAACTTGATGCATTTTGATAATCACCTAATGCTAAATAATATTTGCCATCCCACAGAAAGTTATCCCCCCTTTTACAATAACATTTTGCCAAGAGTCGTTTTGTTTTTTCATCATGCGTAATTTCTAATACTAATGTATAGTCTGCAATTGCTTCGTCATATTCATGCTTTTTGTCGTGAGCATATGCTTCCTTAAAAAGTTCTTTGCTGTTTTTGGGAGCCTTAGCAAGCATTTTAGCAACGACAAAATCGTGTTCCCTTCGTTCTCTTTCATCCATGAAATAATCCTTAATGTTATATTCCTTTTTAAAATGAGCGTATAGGGCGAATGTTGTTCTCGGTATTTTTATATCCAGCAGACCAGCCGTCATCATCCCAATAATCCTTCCTGTAAAATCCATAATGCCAAGCATCATTGTTACCAAAGTCTGATGAAGACCAATAGACTCGGAAAGCAAAATCGTTAAGCCCCAATATCTTTCTGTCCGCACACAACGAGAACTCATCCTTGCTTGGAATAAACCAGTCATTATAAATTTTATTCTTAAATCTAGTACATAAACTTTTAATTATGTGCCTTTTTTCATAAGTTTCTTTTTTATCTACTTCCATCATAAGTTTTGTATTCTTCTTTCCCGTTCCAATTTCCGTGGAAATCCCATCGACAAGATTGTAAGTATCTATGTTACTTGATGCCCACACTGAACGAAACTCTGCCTCGGGTGGAGACAATTCCAAATACCGCCAGCCATCAGAATAGTTGCCCTTATCATAAAAAATATAACCTCCAGCTGGGCCAGTATCACCAACCAGGATAATGTTTTTTAAAAAATCCTGCAATTCCGGCACTTGCCGGAGGGCAAACCAACTATCAGTTCCATTCTGACAAACCCAGTATTCACTAGAAATTTGCCCGTTTTGTATCATTGTTTTCAGTTGTTGCAAATCAAAGGGACCCGATTCTTTAAAGTTAAAACTGAGCTTATATAGGCTGCCTTTATTATCTGAGTGCTGTATTGTTTTTGCCTGACCGCTTGATACATTTGGGAATGATGTAGTCTTACTAGTGTCCGCCCTCAATACAAAGGCCAGCATATCAACCACTTCTGCCGCCATTACTTCTGCTAAAAAATATTCATCCTGCAAATGCTGAATCTGTTGCTTTTTACAAATTTGCAATTCCTGTGTACTGTCAATTAATTTTGCCGTTCCCGCTTCTACTGCCTGTATCAAAAGACGACTTTCTTTCTTGTACTCGCCCTTCACATAGTCCGCTAAAGCCCCCTTGCATTTGGCGGTATTGAATAAAGTGTCCTTGCCTTTTTCCGAAATGAGCTTTTGTACGATTGTGATGAATACGGTGTCCATTTTTTCCTCCAATTTAAATTGAAATATCAATTTGTGATTTTTCCGTAGTGCCGGAATTTCTCTGCGGCGATGCAAAAAACTCTCTCAACCTTTTATTACACTGTTCAATATTTCTGGCGGCAACAAGTTCCAATTTGTCATCTTTATACGTATGATAGTAAGCTTTAGCTTTTTCATACCATTCTTTTGCAGAAAGATAATTATCCTCTTTAAAATATTTTTCTCCATATAACGCTGAATTTATTCCTAGTTCTTTTATACAGAAATAATATTCATCCGAGACCCTTTTTTCTTTAGTTGATTGATATAAACTTTTATAGAAAGCTGCAGCCTTAAAATATTCAATAAAAGCGCCGTTATAATCTCCCTTGGCCGATCTTTTTGCGCCTTCGCTCTTAAAGTCTATTGCGCTTTTCTCGTCAACAACTGCGATAGCAACAGGTAATACTGTTTCAGCCATTTTAACCGATTGAAGTCTGCTTTCTATTTGAGGTTTCTCCGCTGGTTTTAAATCTGTCTCAACTGTTGATTTTTTCTTTTCGTCTTTTATCTTTTGTTCAAGCTGATCGAGTTTAACACCTGCGTCTTCCAGCTCTCTTTCCAGTTTCTGACTGTTTCTTTTTTCCTTATCCAGTTCTTTTTTAAACGAAACTTCAAGCTGCTTTAGCTGTTTCTCCGTATCCTTGTATTTTTTCTGTTCTTCATTCAACGATTTTTCCAAACTTGCAAGCTTTGTCTGTAAATCGCTCTTTTCCTTTACAAGTGCTTGGCTGTCCAGCCTTGTTTTATTATGGGCCTCTTTTTCAAAATTTAACGTCTGCTCTTTGCTTTCATATTTTTTCTGCCAGTCATCTTTTTCTTGTTTTGTAAATGTTAATTCATTTTTTAATTGTTCTATTGTTCTTTTTGCCGTATTAACTTCCAATTCAAGCTTCGCTTTATATACAATTGGCGAAAGAAGTGGTTTAGCAGCTTCAACATTGAAAATACATGCCAAAGAAACATCATCCTGACTGCCATTTTTTGAAAGCATTGGGAGAAATGTTTCCTCCAATTCTTTTTTTGCCTGCTCAGGCTGTTCAATAAAATTTTTCAAGAGATTGGTTACATTAAATTCAAGGTATTTATCTTTTGGATATGAATCCTCTATGCCATCGGAGGCTACAGTCGCTCCTAAAAGAATCTCAAACCCAAAATTATGGCGGAAATGATCTTTGGCGTCCACATTACAAAGAGAATGGGTAATGCCAAACCCCTGTTCTTCGTCTTCCGGTACGGCAATTTCGGCGGCGCCGTCTTTATGAATTACAACACAGGCCCCGTCCCCGATATGCAGGACAAACCAGAAATTTTCTGTAACGAGCGCCGCAATAAGCGTGGT
The DNA here is from genome assembly GCA_031284645.1 of Spirochaetaceae bacterium. GTDB lineage: Bacteria > Spirochaetota > Spirochaetia > Treponematales > Breznakiellaceae > JAITXS01. Next base: position 18,298 of record JAITXS010000170.1, read on the forward strand.
TCCGTAAATGTTTACCAGGGCATCTTCTCTTTCTTCGTTAATGACAATGCTTTTTTCTTTACAAAAATCAAGCTCCTGTTTTGTCCACTGGTTTTCTTTTTTATGCTCTAAAACCTTCTCGCGCCAAACGCTGATTATCTTACGTTCAAGTTTAACCAGGTTATCTGCCGTTTTTTCTTGATTTGTTTTAGCGCTTGCGTCAAAAAAACCTATTCCCTGTTTGGCAGTTGTGTTTATAAAACTATAAATTTGTTCCCGGGCCGTTTCAACGGCCAATTTTGAGCCATATCTACTGCGAAAATATTTATCGCCTCCATGTCCATCGGCAACAACGGCAAGCGCCGCATGGTAAGTGGTGTTACCTCTTAAAATTTCATTCTCAAACGAACCGCTACTATCTTCGCAGGGTTTGTTGTTATTCTTACGGTGACTTTCGCCCATTATGCTTTTTGCAAAAATCTCAAACATGGCTTCTCCCCCGCCTAAGATGAATTAAACATAATTCATCTTAGGCGTATCTTAATTAATTCCATATGCCATCAGAATTCTCATCCTCAATGAATATCGGATCGTTTTGGGTTGCATTGATTACGGCGGTTACCGCAGTATTCTGTGCCGGTGTCACTGTCCCATCCGTTGTTGGCTGGCTTTTACTGCCCACTTTTGAGGCTGTTAGACTTACAACCCGTATCCATTTTTTCAAAGCTTCGGGACTATGGACGCGTAAAACAGATTCTCTGCTTCCGGTAAATTCGGCAAGTGCATCCGCATCTGCGTCATCGCCAATTGCACAAGCAAGGCGGATTGTTTGTTTGTAGTATTTGTTCTGTTTAAGAATGGCTATACCATGGTCAAAATCATCTGTTGGCTCTCCGTCAGATAGCAGAATAATAACCGGCGCTGCAGAACCGCCGGGAGCGTTAAGAAAGGCATTTTTATCAAGTTTTTTTGATAATTCCTTACATGCTTCTCCTAAAGATGTCCCGCCATCCGCATCAAGATCGCGCCATTGAACAGAATCTATAGGAACAGGAACCTGTGTATGCCATTTGCAATCATTGTTAAATTCAAGAATGGCAATAAGAATTTCTGCATCCGCGCCGCCCGCAGTTTTAAATTCGGAATCATTAAGTGCCTCGCGGATTGCGGTATTCACCGCCCCGATCTTTTCTCCATACATACTACCCGAAGTATCAACAACAAAAAACAATACCAACTGTTTTTTAACAATCCCGCCGCCATCAAACATTCCCATTTTTTTGCTCCTTTTGCAAAGATATTTATATTACGGCAATTTTGCCGATAATATCCCTAAAGTTAACCAAGATACCGCTTCCGGTATCTTCCGGAATGGGGATTACTTCCCCTTTCTTAATGCTTTTCTTCTCTCCGGTAGATGCGGTAAACGTCCATTCATCGTCGGAAAGATTTCTTATTCCCAAAAGATTTGGATTCTTCTTGTTTGTAGTAATCTCTCCGGTAATGGCTGAACGGTCATCACTTGCGGCCAGTGTATGGCAGGCATATAGTTTCTGTCCGCCCGATAAGGGTACTTGATAATTCTTTACAAACAGGCATAAACCCTGTGATGGTTCGTTTTTTCCATCGCTTATCTTCCCGACAACCTTCTTAAATTCTATTGTTTTAACCAAATTCAGAGGAATAACGTTGCCTTTTGCGGCAATTTTGGTTTCACCCTGTTCAGACAGATAGGTCCATGAATCATCAGAAAAATTTCGTAAGCCAAATTGTGTGGCGTCTTTTTTTGAAGTAACAATTTCTCCGGTAATGGCGGTATATTCATCTTTTACATTGGTGGTATGACACGCATATACCTTCTGGCCAGGAAATATGGGGACGCGAAATGGACCAACGCAAATACATGATGGCGCAGGGTAAACAGCGCCGCAATCGCATCCGGTTGTATCTTTATCCGACCAAAAGAATTCATTTTTACACTTTGGACATATCGAAAGATCATCCCGTATGCGGATAAGTGTTTCCTGCCAGACATTTTCCGGCAAACGGGCATTAGGATCCTTTACTCCCGTAACAAATGAACGGATAAACGCATCCTGAAAGAGCTTTGGGTATAAGGGCCAGAGATTAATTGGGTTCTTATGGATTTCCTTGACAGGTTTATTGCGGGTATCATTGGGGTCAAAAATAAACACCGGATTTTTGCCATACAGTTCCATCTCAACAATAGGCAACGTATCTTTCTCTGTTAATTTTACATACAAAGCGCCCATAATCGGATCATGCATTATAAAAAGCTTGAACAAGATTACGGCTAATGAATAGTAGTCAGTTAACGTATTGGGGTTACTATTCCCGATTACAACTTCCGGCGCCATATAGCCGGGCTTTCCTCCGACTTGCCCCGCATTCTTCGCATTGCCCGGAGTAACATTGTCATTATCGCATATCAAGACATCCCCGGTGTTCATATTTATAAAAAAATTTCCATCATTTAGGTCCTGATAACTAAATCCTTTTTTGTGAAGGCTTCTAAAAGCGGTTACCAGATTTAATGCTGTTGCAATTCTTGTTTGCAAAGAAGGGAATCTAATATAAGCATTAAGAAAATCAGCAAAATCAGAATACTCCCTGGGTCTTAAATTCATTACATATCCAAAACTGCCCTGCTGTTCTTCTGCAAAATAGAGGGGCCAGAGAAATTTTTCGTCCGGTGCGCCCAATTGGATAATTTTTTCCTTCATGTTTTTAATAAAGGCTTCTCTACGGGGAAAATCACAGGTATACCATTTTAGCGCATAGGGTTTGCCGTCAACTTTAACCTCGTATACAATGCCCTGTCCGCCTTCGCCGAGTTTTCGGACAACTTCGGCAATCTTGCCATACATAAGGCTGATTCTTGTCCCCGGAGTGAATTCTGCCATTACCAGCCCCCCTCTGTTGTGTCTTTTCGTATTTTATCTAACTTTTCTTTCAAAGCCATTCGTCTTGATTTTTCAATAACATCAGCCTGATCACTTCTTATAGCGCCAACTTTCAAAGCATCTTCACAAATAACTTGAATCATTTCTGCAGAACAAAAATCAACTACTGAATCAGAATTCCCGGTAAAATGTTCTAACACATCTTTGTTTGCGTTTTTTCCTATATCTACCGCAACTTTTTTCGACTGCCTAAACCAGTTATTCTTCCAAAGTTCATTAATGGAACTATCTATATCATCCGTTGGGCTTCCACCCAAAAATAAAAAGATTAATGGGGCACAGGAACCTCCGGCTGCTTGTATAAAGGAGGAACCTTTTGAAAGTTTCACGTTTAACTCTTTACAAGCGGCTCCTAAATTGGTTTCACCACCGGTAGTAATATTCTTCCAGCTAAACTGCCCTATTGCGACCGGACCTGATGCGGTAATCCATTCAGCTTCGGTAGAAAAACGCATTACCGCAATTTTTAGGTCCACATCCACATCCACATCGACGGCGTCGACTTCCCGTAAATATGGCACCACTTCCTGTATCGTCGTATTTACCGCCTCTATTTTGGTTCCTGACATACTGCTTGAGGTGTCAATCAGAAAAAACAAAACCCTTTGCCGACTGATAATTACCATATCAAATATGCTCATTTTTGAGCCTCCTGTTTTCCTGTTTATAGTGCCGCTTCGTGCTTATGTCCCGAATGTCCTGCGGGGTTTTTTTGGCAATGGTTGCAGGTTAGATCCCGGAGTGTACGATATGACATACCACAGTATTTACAGGTATATTGGGCTTTCTCACTGCCTTCATAAAGCTCATGGCGTCTGCTGCCATTAGTATTTCGGGGACAACCGGATGCAAGAAGACTTTTTGGATCCTGGAAATCCTGACCGCACAATTTACAGTAGAACGTTTGTTTGGCAGGAAATGGACGGGGGGCATT
>JAITXS010000189.1 GCA_031284645.1 Spirochaetaceae bacterium
AAGGAAGCTGTTTGTACAATAACTGTAATTCCCGCAGGCGCAGTGGTGGATGTAACGGGGGTAAATGTATATCCAGCCAGTCTGCTTCTTGGTAAGGGGGAAAGCTCAATGCTTATGGCGCAGGTATTACCGGGGCATGCAACGGATCAGGGGATAGAGTGGAAATCAAGCAACGAGGGTGTGGTGAGTGTGGAGAATGGCATGGTAAGGGCGCTAGCTCCCGGGAGTGCAACGATAAGTGCAACATCGGCAAGCGACAGCAACGAACACGGAGAATGCGTTGTAACGGTCAATCAGTTTGTATTTATGAAAGGGGGTATAATACCGAGCGGCTACAAATGGGGAGCGGCAAGTACGGGTACTGGTGATAAGAACGGAGATACAGTTCCAGCAGGCAGTACTATAAGCGTAGCACCTTTTCATATAAGCGAGACGGAAGTGCGGTACGAGTTATGGTATGAAGTGAAGAAGTGGGGGGAAGGATACGGGTATAAGTTTGTGGATGATGGGCGAGCGGGGGACAGCGGAGGAGAGGGGTATCCTCCTACAGCTACTGACAAGGATCAGCCGGTAACGACGATAAAGTGGCGGGATGCGGTGGTATGGTGTAATGCGTATAGCGAGATGACAGGGAAGGAAGCGGTGTATTACGACAGTACGGGGGCTACTTTATTAAGGGATGCGACGGCTGGTACGCCAGCTGGTGATACGGTAGATAAGGCGACACAACAGGACAGGAATGGGTATAGATTACCAACAGAGAAGGAATGGGAATATGCGGCGAGGGGAGGGGTACCGGGGGGAGATGGTACTCCGTGGGCATATCACTATGCGGGGACCGACGGGACCGACGCAGGTGCTGAGCTGGTTAAGTTTGCGTGGTATAATAGGAGCGAGACACATCCTGTGCGGGAGAAGAAGGCGAATAGTGCAGGGCTGTATGACATGAGTGGTAATGTGTGGGAGTGGTGTTTTGACAAGTTTGATTTGAGTACGGGCCATGTGATGCGGGGCGGGAGTTGGAACTTTGATGAGATGTACTGTTCGGTGGCCTATCGTAGCGTCAGCTACTCCGACGACGCGAGCACCATTTCGGGGTTCCGGTTGGTCTGCCGCTGAGTTCCGCTCGCCCGTGCCCGCGAGAGTTGCGGGGAAAATCTCTAAGTAGGGTAGGGGAAAGAATAGGGTGATGGGGTCAAGGGTAGAGGGTATTGAAATGATTAGAAATCTCTACCTAATACCCGAAGCAAAGGGTTAGGGGCTTCGGGACAATACAGTCTTTCTGATAAAATCTATACCCAAGACCCATTACCCATAACCCTATTTAGACCCCCTACCCGAAGCAACGGAAAAGGAAAGTTTGGGATGGTAAAGGCTTCCTGTCAAAGTCTATACCCTATACCCCATTACCCGTAACCCTATTTCACACGGCACTGCGGCAGAGGATATGTTAAGGTCTTGAAAATTCCCGCATAAAAACGTATAATAATCTTATTATGATAAAAGGTTTGGCAAAATTAATTGTCGCGTTGAACGGCAATCAAAAAAGGACTCAGATTGCCGCAGGTTTTGCATGGGGTATTCTTTTAGGCTTTTTGCCCGTGGGGAATGTTTTTTGGATCATATTATTTGTTCTTTCATTTTTTTTAACCCATAACCAGGGCGCTAAAATACTCTGCCTTGCTCTTTTTAAAGTGATTATGCCTGTGCTCTATCCCTTGACCGATGAGATAGGCTGGATGATTCTTAACGCCCCGCCCCTGCATGATTTTTTTACCTATCTTTACAATACACCTTTTGTTTTATTTACCCGTTTCAACAATACCTTGGTCGCCGGCGGTCTTGCCACGGGTATAGTGCTGTGGCTGCCGGTGTTTGCCTTGTTTTGTCTGCTAATTCCGCTGTACCGGAATTCGATGATACCTAAAATTTTGCAAAGCGGATTCGCGAAAATAAGCGCTTATATCCCGATTGTTCAAAAAATACAAAAAGCAATAGAATTCTTTGATGCTTTTTCAGATAATTAAGAGGTGTATAAAATGGCAAAAAAAGTCCCCGCCTTATTTCGTAAGCCTATACCAAAAGAAAAATTTGAGAAAAAATATATAAAATATATTGAGCAAAAAGCGGATAAAGAATTCCTGTATTCGGTTTTTGAGTTGCAGGATTCTGTATATGTCTTGTGTGCCGATATCGAAGATAAACAAAAACAAAAAAAACTCTCCCTGCTTGCCAAAGCGATAAAACAAAACAGGAAACTGCCGGTAAAGATTATCCCGCTTGCAGCTTTGTGTCTTATTGTTGCGGCGCTTGTGGTTTTCTTTACGGTTTTTCTTAATCCTCTCCTTGAAAATGCTATGGAACGCGGTTTGGAAAATGTATTTGAAGCTCGGGTCGAAATTAACGGCTTTAATGCCAATCTTTTGAAATTCAATATCAGCATTAACTCGATTAGCATAGCAAACCGTGACAAGCCCATGACGAATCTTTTCCAAATGGACAAAACCGTTATTCGTCTTCTCCCCAATGCCGTACTGCGCGGAAAAATCTATATCGAAGAGATACGGGCCGATGCGATTCGTTTTGGAACACCACGAACTATATCCGGCGCTTTGCCTGAATACGAGCTAAAGAGACTCGCTGAAGCAAAAAAACAAAAAGAAAAAGATGCCGGTCCGCCCTTAATTGATTTTCAGAATTTTGATGCTGCCGCGTTATTGGACAGGGAATACGAGAAGCTGCAATCAGTTAAAGTTTATAACGATATTCTTGCATTTTATGATTCATCCGTGGAAACATGGAAACACCGTGTTGACGATGTTAAGATACAAGCCGATACCTTAAAAAATTCTGCTCAAACAATCATGAATTTTAATATTAATAGTATTGACGTCAAAAATCCGGCTGATATAAAAAAAATTACCGATCTTATACGAGACGGAAAGATTGCGATGGATAATGTTCAAAAGGCGGCGGATACAGCGACCGAGCTGGTAAACGGCGTGCAGGCTGATGTGAAAACAGCGCAGACTCTGCAAAAAAACGCGCGAAACGCAATCACCGAAGATACCAACAGATTTAAGTCTTATTTTGATTTTTCCGGCGGCGGTTATCATGAAATCCTTGATCCGATCATTAAAGATATACTGAGCGATCAGGCAGAAGTATACATCGCTTACGGAGAGAGAGCACTTGAGGTTTTGGAGAAAGTAAAAGCCAGCTCTCAGAGCATTGCCGAAAAAACGAAAGATGAAAAGCCGAAAGTTGAAAAATACAAAGGACGCGATGTCCTGTATCCTTCACGGCAGTATCCGAAATTTTATCTTGGTATTCTTGCCTCCGACTGGACGGCAGGTAATACACATTGGGCTTTTGATCTTCGTGATGTTTCTTCCAATCCCGATTTAACGGCAAAACCTGTTTCATTAAAAGTTAATTTTAATGAAACCGTGGGTGAAAAAAGATATGTAAATTTTAACGGCAGGGCGGATTTGCGCTCTTCGGTTAATGAATTATTTAACACGGAAATCGCAGGCGGTAATCTCGCCGTTAATTTTGAAAATAAATTCGAGCAATTAGGTATTGGCGGTTTTACCGGAGTCGCGGATCTTAAAATTTCTGCTTCCGGCGGAAGGGATGGCAGTATCGGTGCCGGAATTGATTCGCATGTAGCACACGCGGCGATCAACGAGGCGCAGGGTACTATCGCAACGGCAATTGCCTCGGCAGTTTCGCAAGTTCCCGCAATAGATCTGGGACTGGTATACCGCAAAGAGGGAAACGGCGGCGACAGTAAATTTAACATCAACACAAATATCGGTGATATTATTCTGGCCTCTTTAAAAAAGATGGCTGCGGAATACGCAAAACAGGGAATAGCGCTGCTTGAAAAGCAATTACGCGAAAGGCTCACTCCTTTAATAAACGAAAGCATTGTCTCGCAGGAAAATTTAAATGATATTTTTGCGCTGGCAAAAGGGGATCAAAGCGCTTTAACGAGTCTTAAAAATTCTTTGCAGGTAAAAATCAATGAAATGGAAAAGAAAGCAAACGATAAACTTGATGAAGCAAAGGAACAAGCGAAGGATGCGGCAAAAGACAAGACGAAAGATCTCCTTAAAAATTCAGGACTTAATTTAAAGTTCTGATGGACGCTTTGCGGAGTGCCTGCGTGGATGATGAGGGAAGAAGGCTCGACCGTGTGTTGCGGAAGAGCTGCCCTCAAATACCTATTTCGGCAATTTACCGTTTGCTGCGGCAGGGGGAAATCACCCTTAACGGAAAAGCTGCTTTAGCTTCGGCACGGATAAAAGCAGGCGATCTGATTCAATTTACCGGAAGATCGCCGGATTTTTTCGGGGGAAACAAGACGCAGTCTAAGATAGACAAGGGTGTGCCGGATGCTGCTCCTGCATACGGAAAAGACATAAAAATCACGTTCAAAGAAAAGAGAGAGTCTCTTTATAAAAACCTGCCTTCCCCGAAACTCGACATACTTTTTGAAAATAAAGATATCCTTGTTTTAAATAAAAGTACCGGAACTCTCTGCCACGGTGAAAAGAGCCTTGCAAGTTCCGTGGAGGCTTATCTTGAACATCGAATCCCTTGTTCGCTTTCTTTTAAGCCCGGCCCTTTACACAGATTAGACCGGGAGACAAGCGGTCTCCTGCTTTTTTCAAAAAGTCTCTCAGGTGCACGTTATATCAGCTACGGCTTACACGAGGGGCTTTTTCATAAAAATTATCTTGCAATTGTTGAGGGTATTATAAAAGAGGAAGAGCTCTGGGAAGACAGGCTGCTTAGGGATAAAGATTTAAAAACGACTTTTGTTAATCCGCAAGATTCAAGTACGGCGAAACAAGCGGTAAGTATGATACGCCGGCTTGCCGTAAGTCCTTCTTGTAGTTTTGTCCGCGTGGAAATCAAAACAGGAAGGACGCATCAGATTCGATCTCAAGCGGCTTATCATAATCATCCGCTTTTAGGAGACACAAAATACAGTACGCACACCCCGCAGAAGTCCGGCGGCTCCCAGTTTTTTCTGCATAGTCATTGTATTGAATTTCCCCCGGACAATCCGCTCTGCCTTCCCCAAAAAATAACAGCGCCCTTACCAAAAATATTTGAAAAAAAGATCGCATCTCTTTTCGGGTTTACAAATGCGGATAGATTCCTTCTTGAGTCCTGTTAGGGAGCACAGGGAATATCCGGCGTGTGTGATAATGCTGCTGCCTGTAGTTCTTCAAAGCGTTTAACCCGTGCGTTTATGATCTTTATGCCGCTTTGCCAGAAATTTTCGTCTTCAATGTCAAACCCGGCTTTACGGGCCAGATACTCGGCGGATAATCTTCCGGTAGACGAGAGTAAATCACGATAAACAGCGGCAAATGACGGACCTTCATTGAGCGCTCGTGCGTAAAGGGCAAGGGAAAAGAGCTGTCCGAAGGCATAGGGATAATTATAAAATGACAAAACATAATTATAATAATGATCTTTTACTGCCCACATATACGGGTGCGCTTCTTTATTGTCAAGTCCCGCGCCGTAACATTTTTTTTGTGCATCCAACATAATCGAACACAGATCATCCGGCGCAAGTTCTCCTTTTTCCCGTCTTTTAAAAAGCTCCCGTTCAAAATAAAAGCGGGACAGGATATCAACAATAACCTGACAAGAATCTTTTAGATTGCTTTCGATTAAAGTAATTATTTCATTACCGTCCGCTTTTTTTAACGCGCCTTCAAAGACAAGCGTTTCGGCAAAAATACTGGCGGTTTCCGCAAGGGTCATAGGGTATAAGGCAAGAGAGCGCGGCAGATCTTTTACCAGTTCATGATGCCATGCGTGTCCTATTTCATGGGCAAGCGTTGTTACCGAGTCAAATGAGCCTTCAAAATTGCAGAGTATACGGGATTCTTTGGCAAGCGGGAAATCAGCGCAGTATGCCCCGCCGATTTTGCCTTCCCTGCCTTCAGCGTCAACCCATGAGTGTAAAAAAAGATTACGCGCGAATCGTGCCATCGAAGGATCGAATTCCTCAAAGCGGGCGGCAATAAAATCTCCGGATTCTTTCCATGTCCATTTTTTTATCTCTGTTCCTGTAGTGCCGTCTTCGTTCGCGGAGCTTCCGGTGCGCGCACTCACCGGCGCAAATAAATCGTAAAACGCACATTTTTCCAAGCCGAGGATTTTTGCTTTTGCTTTCAGGTAGCGGCGGAAGACCGGCAGTGATTTTTCCAGAGCGGCGATTAAGACATTGAGTGTTTTTTCACTGATACATGATTGAAAACTTGATTTTTCAAAAACAGATTTCCAGCCGCGCCGTTTATCCAAAGTGATTGCCTGGCCTTTAACGCCGTTCAGCGCGGCGGCAAGCGGAATTTCAACGTTTTTCAACGCGGCAAGCTCCATCCTGTATGCGCGTTCTCTTATTTCCCGATTTTTGTTGTGAGCGCAATCACGGAGCGCAGTAAGTGTTTTCCTCTCTCCTGTTGTTTCGTCCCAGAGCACGGAGCTTGTTGAGACAATTGAGGAGTGGAGCCGTGCCCATGCGTCAGCGCCGGACCGGGCAAGATCAGATCCCAGATATTCCATCTCACTGTCCATTTGATGTTTTGCTTTTTCAAGTGATTTTTCCAAAAAGAATTTATAAGGTTTTAACTCGCTGCTTTTTTTGACAAGACCTTTTAGTAAAGTTTTATTTTTTACAAGAAGAGAACCAAAACGCGCGGCATATATTCCAAGCGGTAGTTTTATACGATCAATTTCGTTTATCTCAACGAGGGCACGTTTATCCTGCGTGTTCGTTGTGTAAATAATTTCCGTGTACGCCGAAAGATTCTCGGCAGTATCGCCTGAAATTTCAAAACTCCGTATTAAATCCAATAATAACTTTTCAGTTAATACTTTTTTTTCAGAGCGTACAAGTTTTTTCTGAAAATCATCAATACACGCTTGTAATAATTCTTTATCAGCTTTATAAGCCGGCGAATCAAATGACGGATAAATCGATTTTAAATTCCAGCGCGGTAATTTTTCATTCATAAATCAACAACCTTTATTGGTATATTTTTGTATAAATCAGGCTTGGCGTCTTTATGCTCTGCCCAATCAGGGCGCAATATTTCCGCTCCGTTACGATACACATGAGAAGGCTTTTGTCCCTCATCCATATAGCAGTGCAACAATATCCGTATGATACCCGCAGGCGATCCGGCCGTCTTGGGCTCTTGCACGGAAAAAAGCGTCAGTTCCCCGGCCCGTCCTGACTGCCTAAGCGCCGCCGCCGGATTTTTTACGGTAATATCATCAGTTATCGAAAAAATCAACGAGATAATATCGTCCTCGCAAATATTGTTTTCAGCAAGCATAGCATCATAAAGCACGGCAAGCTGGCTTACAATGTCAGCTTCATCATTCAAAACTTTTGTCGCACCCCGCAGACCAAAAACTCTCCTCATAACATATTTCCCTTTGCAAAAATAATAAGAGCACCCGATAGAAACACAAAAGTCAGCGCCATAAAGCCGCAAAACGCATAAATAACAATCATTTTAAAACGAGCTGCCCCTTTATTAAGCACAGATGCCCCCAGATCACAAATAATCGAAAAAATCGCAAAAAGAAAAAGGAAAAGAGAAGCCGTCCACACTATTTTTAATAAAAAAAGTTGTGTGCTTTCCGCAAAATCCTGCGCTGTACCGGCAAGATAAAAAAAGAAAGCAAGCACAGCCGCAAGCAGAAAAAAAACAAAAGCGTTATGTATAAGAAGAGCGGCAATCTTTAATCTGCCGTTATGCACAAGATCCATTATGGTTTAAGTATACAAAAGTCCCGCGAAATATCCAATCAGGGGCAGGAATTTT
>JAITXS010000009.1 GCA_031284645.1 Spirochaetaceae bacterium
TGAGCATACTAAAGATGTTTCATATACTCGTAAAGAGAAAGGGCCTATAGCTCAGTTGGTTAGAGCTGCGGACTCATAATCCGTAGGTCCCTGGTTCAAGTCCAGGTGGGCCCAAAAAGGAAACGTTTTCCCGACTTATTCGAAGAAAGCGCTCTTTTGTGTGTAACAAGGCGATTTTCACAGATCATCCCCGAAAATTTCTACCAAACTCCGTATATACGAAAACATGATTTTTATTTCGGACATATTTTTTAAACCGGAAACCGATGGGGTTCACGACAAAGACACAGTGTTCTTTAATTCATTATACTATAAGGAATTAGCGCAGTATACGGGTTTTAGCCGGATTTCATAATTCCTTATCTTGTAAAGAATTATGAATTTTCATGTATTTGCCGCACTAAAATTTACGCTTCGCCTTGAAATCCGCACGATTTTGTGAAACAATAGTCGGGAAGAGAGGCAAAAGATGCAAGCTGAAAAATCGGGGAATGAAGCTGTCCGGAACAGCAATGACGGCGGTGCAATACAAAAGAATCAAAAATTAGAGATACTCAGACATTCGTTAAGTCATATTATGGCGGAGGCAGTAACAACACTCTTTCCGGGAACCCAACTTGCCATCGGGCCGACTATTGAAAACGGTTTTTATTATGATTTCGCATTTCCGGCGCACACTCAATTAAAAGAAGAAGACCTTGAACTCATTAGCGCAAAAATGAAAGAGATAATCGACTCGAGGGAAGAATTTGTCCGTGTAGAACTAAGCAGGGAGGAAGCCGGAAAACTTTTTGCCGGACAAGCCTTTAAGCTGGAACTGATTCATGATTTAAGTGACCAAGAAAAAATTACGGTTTACGAACAACGTGATGCCGAGGGGAAACTCCGCTGGATGGATCTCTGTAGAGGCCCCCATGTGACAAATACCCGCGAGATAAATTCCGCCGCCTTCAAATTGATGAATATCGCCGGCGCTTACTGGAGAGGTGATGAGACGCGGCCCATGCTTACCCGTATCTACGGAACTGCGTGGGAAAATCCCAAGGAACTCAAGTCTTACCTCAGCTTCCTTGATGAAGTTGAAAAGCGCGATCACCGCCGACTCGGCAAAGAGCTCGACCTTTACTCAATTCACGAGGAGGCCGGTGCCGGTTTGATTTACTGGCATCCGATGGGCGGTCGTATGCGCGTTGCTATTGAAAATTTCTGGCGTTCCGAACATTACAAGAACGGTTACGAGATACTCTATACTCCGCACATCGGCAAGACCTGGCTTTGGGAAACTTCAGGACATCTGGATTTTTATAACGCGAATATGTACAGCCCTATGGATATTGATCATCAGAATTATATCATAAAACCGATGAACTGCCCTTTTCATATCATGATTTATAAAAATTCAGGGCGCAGTTACCGTGAATTGCCACTCCGCTGGGCTGAATTAGGTACGGTCTACCGCTACGAACGAAGCGGAGTGCTCCACGGCTTGCTCCGCGTGCGTGGATTTACTCAAGACGATGCCCATATTTTTTGTACTCCCGACCAAATGGAAGGAGAAATTCTGGAAGTTTTGCGTTTTAGTCTTCAAATCTGGAAGATTTTCGGGTTTAAAGAGATAAAAGCCTATCTTGCCACACGACCCAAAGAGAGTGTCGGTGAACAGGAGCGCTGGGACGCTGCGACCGAGAGCCTCCGCAAAGCTGTTGAAAAAGAAGGCATAAGCTATGAAGTTGATGAGGGCGGCGGCGCTTTTTACGGCCCGAAAATCGATCTTAAAATAAAAGACGCGCTTGGGCGCGAGTGGCAGATGACGACCATACAGTTTGATTTTAACGAACCGGAACGTTTTGATATGAACTTTGTTGATAGCGATGGTATGCATAAACGCCCGTACATGATTCATCGTGCACTGCTTGGCTCTCTGGAGCGTTTCTTTGGTGTATTGATTGAGCATTTTGGCGGAGCTTTTCCTTTTTGGATTGCGCCCGAGCAGATTGCCGTTATTCCGGTTTCAAGCTCTTTTGACGATTATGCAAAAAAAGTCAGCGCGGAACTCAAAGCCTCTGAATTCCGTGTGTCTACCGAACTTGGAGACAGTAGAATGAACGCAAAAATCCGCGAGTGCCAGCGGAGAAAAATTCCTTATATGCTTATTGTGGGGGAACAAGAGCGTGAGACGGGAACAGTTTCGGTACGACTGCGCGATGGAAGGCAGTTAGCCGCGATGAAAACAGCTGATTTTATAGGCTATGCCCGTGATAAACTCAACGCCAAATCACTTGAATTATGAATTATCGCATTGCGGAACGGAAAAAACTCTCCTCCCTCGTTTGGGTATGGATAGTTATTTTTATTATTTTCTCGATACTGATTATAGCTTCTGCGTATACGGAAAATGTTACGATACAAAGTGCGATAATAGCACAAATCATCATGACTTTTACGTTAGCAGCAGCCATGTACGGGAATTGTTTCGCAGCGACTAAAGCAGGTAAAACTATCAAAAGAGAGGATAGCGGGAGTTCGGAAAATAAACAGATCAATGCCATAAAAACAAAAGCAAAGATACTTTTATTACGCGCGGGCGTGCTCTCTTCAGAATACGAGAGTGTGCGTAATATTATAAATATATGTTGTGCTGATATAAAAACAATCCATTCACTTAAGGATGATAACAACGATGATGTCCATGAAGTGGAGCTTTCCATTTTAGAGACAATTAACAATATCACGATGTACTGCGGGACAGCGGCTGTCGGCGGATATTCGCCCGCTTTTGAAAACGAGGTATGGAAACTCCGTATGCTGATCGAAAAACGAAAGTCAATGCAGAGCGATAGTTGCAAAGAACTCTCCTGTTGAACCAATTCACCTATTGATGAAAAAACGCCGTACAAAAAAACAAGTTTCTATAGCTGCTCTTCTCCTTATTTTTTCACTATGTATCTATCAACTTATAAACGGTGATGAAGGGCAAGGTGAAAATGAAATCTACCGGGTAAACAAAGCCTCCCTCAGGAGCTTTAAAGATGCGGATATTTCGAAAATGCTCATCGCAAAGGTGATCCGCCATGTTGACGGCGATACGGTTCGTCTGGAATTTGAAAATCCTATCCCCCCGATAAAACAAATTGAAACGATACGGATGATAGGTGTCGATACTCCCGAGACCGTTCACCCCAAAAAAAACGTTGAGTATTTCGGGAAGGAGTCAAGCGATTTTACCAAAAAAGCCTTGTTAGATCACAAGGTGTATGTTGCCCTTGACTGGGATACCCGCGACAAATACGGAAGGCTCCTGGTGTATATCTATACTGATTCCGGTGAATGTCATAACGCCCGTCTTATTGCAGAAGGTTTCGGCCATGCGTACACCCGCTTCCCGTTTCAGTTTCTGGATGAATTTCGCGCCCTTGAAAAAAAAGCCCGCACGGAAAAGCAGGGCCTCTGGGCTAAATAGGGCCTGAATAGGGTAATTGGTTATGGGGTATCGGCTTTTTGATAGGGCTAAACCCAAGACCCATAAGCCTAAACCCTCATTACAATACATCTGTTTTAAAATAAAAATTGCCGAGATCCGCGACACTCTACTTCACCGTGTCGTGTTTTTCAGTTATGATGATGAGTATGGAACAGATTCAGAATGTCGCAAAAAACCTTCACCCGCTGGAAGTAAAACTCATCCTTTCATATAAAAACGGAGATGAGCTTTCAGTCGAAAAAATAGAAAAAGATTTGGGCCTTAAAGCCGGAAACGGTAATCAGGCGCTTTCATGGCTTGCCGCAAAAGAAATTGTTCGTGAAAAAAGACGCGAAAATGCGGTTTTTTATGAATTAACCGATTTGGGTAGAAATTGGAAAGAGAACGGTACTCCCGAAGAACGGATTATCGAGCTTTTACGCATTAATGACGCGCTTTCGCTCCCCGAAATTGCCCTGACCCTCAAACTGGAAAATAAAGATGCCGGAAGCGCCTTCGGCGTCCTTTCAAAACTCGGTGTTCTTTTTATGGATGAACAAAAAAAAGTCCGCGTCAGTCTTGCGGCCGGCGAACAAAAGAACGGAAGGCCGATTTCAGGCCCTGCGGCAGACTATCTGGAGTCGTTCCGGGGCTTGCTTGAACGGGCGGCCCAAACAGATAGTACGGGAATTCTTGGCGAAACAGAGCTTTCCGATGGGGAAAAGAAGCTGATGGGGCAAATCGCCAAAAAGCGGGGTGCTCAGGATGCCCCGTTCCGTGTGATCGAGCGGGAAACGGTGTTTTGGGTATTCAGTCCGATTCATCAAGAGCTTGTCGAAGCCTTAAAACAGGCGGGAATATCCGGAGAGGAAATCGGGGAAATCACCGCAGATATGCTTGAAAAAGGGAGCTGGAAAGGGAAAAACTTCCGCTCGTACAATGTGGGGCTTCCTCCGGCACGTCTTTTAGCGGGAAGAAGCAATGCCTATGTGCAATTTTTAGAGAATACAAAGGATAAACTCGTTTCGCTTGGCTTTGAAGAATTTGACGGCCCGCTTGTCGAGACTGAATTCTGGAATTCCGATGCTCTTTTTATGCCGCAGTTCCATGCAGCGCGTGATATTCACGATGTGTATCATATTGCCGATCCCAAAGAGGCAAAGACCATTGATGAGCCCTGGCTTTCTCATGTTGCTGCCGCCCATGAAAACGGCGGAACAACCGGCAGCAGAGGCTGGAATTATCATTTTGACCGGGATTTTACGAAAAGGCTGATACTCCGCAGTCAGGGTACTGTGATGTCGGCAAAAACCCTGCCCCACGCGAAAATTCCCGGTAAGTATTTTGGTATGCTCCGCTGTTTCCGCTATGATAAAGTTGACGCCACACATCTTTCCGATTTTTATCAAACGGAAGGTATCGTGTTGGGCAAAGACGTGAACCTGCGCTCCTTGCTTGGTATGCTTGAGATTTTTGCTACGGAACTTGCCGGCGCGAAAGAGGTCAAATATGTGCCGGGCTATTTCCCGTTCACTGAGCCTTCCGTGGAAGTGCATATAAAACATCCGAAACTCGGATGGTTCGAGCTTGGCGGTTCCGGCATTTTCCGCCCCGAGGTAACGGCAAGCCTTGGCATTTCTGTGCCGGTCGCCGCATGGGGTATAGGCATAGACAGAATGGCTTTAATGGCACTCGGCTTAAACGATCTCCGCGAGCTTTTTAGTTATGATATTGAAAGTGCGCGCCTGAGGCGGAGTTTGTAAGGCAATGCGGTCTCTTGACAAGCTAAGAAATAAATGTTTTTCTAAGAGAGGAAACACAAATGAAAATATGCCATCGGGTGCATTGACATGAATCTTACATCATCTTAACGAATATACTTTTTTTATTTCTCATCTTTCCGAGTTTTATTGTTGCGAGAATCAGAACAAGCGCTTTGATTATTTCTGTGGTATTAAATCCAACGCCCCGTGTAAGCAGAATATTTTCCGCTCCGGCTCTAAGGTATGCGTAAAAAAGAGCCGCCGGAATTACGGCAAGAGGGCGCTTGCGGGCAATAAGGGCAACGGCAAGTCCGGCCCAGCCTATGCCGCCTGAAAAACCCTGATGGACTATACCGTAGCTTCCTGTTACGGCAAAAAATCCGGTTAACGCTCCCAGCGCGCCGGAGAGCGCCAGCGCAGGAATCCAGTACTGTTCCGCATTGATGCCGCCGTAACGGGCAAATTCAGGGGAGATACCCGCTATACGGAAACGATACCCCGCCGCTGTTTTATTTATAAAAATATAAACGATAAGCGGAAGCAGGAGCGCGAGGATCAATGAAATCGAAAGATTTGACGGCGGCAGCAGCCGCATGAGCAGCAGATTTTCACCAAGCGGCTTGCTTGCCAAAAGATTTCCGGAGCTATCGCGGAGCGGGCCGGTGATACAATAATCAACAAAAGGATTTAACGCCGAGGCAAGCAAAAAAGAGCTGATTATTTCGCTAGCTCCGGTGTAAACTTTAAGAAGACCCGATATAAGACCCATCAAAGCGCCGCAGAGCATCGCGACTAATGCCGCCGCGCATAAAAGAAAGATCGCCGGGAAAAGCGTGTCCGTGCCTGCCGTGATCAGCAGGGCGCCGGCAGCCATGCCTCCGGCATAAATTTGCCCCTCAAGGCCAATATTAAAGAGACCCGCACGAAAAGCAATTGCAGAAGCAAGACCGGCAGCAATAAGCAGGGCCGTGTAGTCCAGCATATTGCCGATAAAAAATGCCGAAGACCACGGGCCTAAAAAAAAACCGGTAATAAAATCCATTATATTACCGCCTTGCTTGTCGCCGACTGTCTTGAAGAGCCTGCCATCGCGGTTTTTATTTTATCTTTAAGACATTCCGCGTCTTTAAGGCGATCCCGTTCATTAACGCGGAAGTGTTCAGTACATGCGCCGTTATGCACAATTAAAATACGGTCGCTTATCTCAAGGGCTTCATCAATATCAGAAAAAAAGAGGAGGATGCCGCGTCCCTCGTCCGCTTTATCCCGTAAAAAACGAAAAAAACGTCCGCGATTCAGGCGGTCAAGACCCCATGCCGGCTCGACCATCATGATAAGGCAGGGATCTCCGGCACATTCCCGCGTAACAAGCAATCTTTGCAACGTGCCGCCGGAAAGTGTTCCGGCCCGTGTTGAAGGCGAAACAGACAAAGCGGCATCGTTTATCATGCGCCTTGCCATGTGTTCCGCGTTTAGTTTATGCGATTCCTGTTTCATTCCCTGCTTTGTACCCGTGTGTCCGTTCCTTTTCTTTTCCGCATAAATATGGATAAGCAGATTATCCTGTATCGAAAGCTGCGGATCAAAAGAGGCAATAGCCTTGCCCCCGGCAAGCGAACGCTTACCGGCGCTTAAATAAACACCGCCGGCTGCCCGAAAAGAGCGTGGGCCGCCCCCGCTTATATCGACTCCGTCAAGCTCAATACGGCCGGAAAAATGACTTAAAAATCCGGCAAGACCTAACTCCAGCGTCTCGATCCCGCTTTCTTTAATGCCAAGAACGCCGAGAATTTCCCCTGCTTCCACGGTAAAACAAATATCCCGTAAAAAAGGGTGAGCCTTGTCCCGGATAGAAAGTCCGATAACGTTCAGTATGGTTTTTCCCGCCGATTTACCCGCCGATTTACCCACAGGCAAATGTTTGTCTTGCCCATTGCGGGCGCTTCCCCCACGATGTCCCGCGCTCTCCTTGCTCTCC
>JAITXS010000037.1 GCA_031284645.1 Spirochaetaceae bacterium
CTATGCATATCTAACCCCATTCTGATCTACCTTTCTGTAGACCTATTATATTTTGGGCTAGATTTTTAGTTTTTAGTCGCCTGTTTTTCGGCTAGGTTTTATTTTTAAGCATCACGGCACGAAGGCAGGGCTGCAATAAAAGCAAAACCAAGACAGGGCTTGAGCCGTTGGAATAGCGGCAATACGGGCGCTCCTAGCCAAAACCCTTCGCCCCATACCCTATACCCTATAGGTTTCGTCCAGTTTTTTTAGTTCGGAAAAAGTATCAATTTCGGTTATATCATCAAAAGAGCATTCGCGCACGGTAATTTCATAATCTTTGATAAAATAATCCAGTGCGACCTGATCCCAATAGCGTTCTTTACCCCCGGGCATTTCATATACTTCTTGAATATGACCGGCCATCTTCGCACCGTCGCGTTTATTCCAATACGATATGCCAAACATATGATGGCAATTTTTCCCGCCGACACGCAACTTTGTGATGATGCCGCCTTTTGTTTCAAAACACCAGTCATCGGTACGGTCGGTGGGCACGCCAAGATAATTCGTAGTATATTGATATTTGCTGATAAGTTTCGGGTTTCGCAAAAGGAGGTCCGATTCAAGCAGATAGGCGTTTTGTAATTGATAACGCGCCAGCATTGCTGAGGAAATATTATTCGCCTCGTTGTACAGGGGATTTTCTAAAAATTTAACATTCGGGTATTTATACAAAAGCTGATCAAACTGCTCGCCGAGATAACCCCGTACAATGATGATTTCCGTAATACCCACCGCACTTACCGCATCGAGCAATGTGTCAATAATACGCACTCCCTTTACCCTGACAAGCGGCTTTGGGGTGTTCAGCGTAATGGGCACCAAACGCGAGCCAAAGCCCGCAGCAAGAAAAATCGCCCGCTGTACCCGGTAAGGTTCAAGCGCTTCCAGGCCCTTTGCGGTAACAGCATTTTTGTTGATAAGGCCGTCTTCGGTCAGTTTTAATACAGCCTTATTCACCGTGCCCACCGCAAGTCCGGCACCTTTTGCAAGCGCCCGTTGCGTAAGTTCCGGGCCGCCTTGCTGTCCTTCTAAAAAAGCAAGAATATCAAACTGTGTTTGGGTAAGTTCCATGATTTAAACCTCTCTGAATCTTTTTTCCAAAAAATAAATAAGCGTCTTTACCGTAAAATTGCATACCAGAATTAAAAGCGATACAAAAGCCGCGCCTTCCAAAAAGAGCTGCCCCTCAAACTCGGTAATCATAAGCGAAACAGGTTTATTTCCCATAGTACTTAAAAATGATACCGCCGAGATAGTCATCATTGAATTGACAAAAAAACATGAAATCATTTCCAGTACCGTGTGTTTTGTCTGCGGAATGAGCACATCAATAATAACGTGCAGACGTCCGATGCCAAGCGTACGCCCCACATCCTCCAGATTGCCATTTAATTTCCCCAGGGAATTATACGCCATAAGATAGGGGGATGCCATAAAGTGCACGGTGTTTACCAAAATGAGCATGGAAAAAGTGCCGTAGATAAAACTTCCCTTAAAAAACAGGACATAAGAGAGACCCAGCACCATGCCCGGTATGGCAAGCGAGGTAATTGATACCAGATGCAGAAAACGGGAGGTATTTCCCCGTGTGCGTGCTGTAAAATAGGCGACCACATAGGACAGAATTGTACCAAGAACCGCGACGCCTGTGGAAATAATCAGTGAATTGGCAAGATATTTTCCCGCGCCCATATCAAGTGTTTTCGTTATATTACTTAATGAAAAACTCATGTCCAGCGGATACTGCTTTACAAAAGTAAGCAGGGCAAAAACAACGATGGGCAGGGCAATTAAGGCGCATACCACAATGCTATACAAAGAGGCAAGCATATCACGCAGTTTATGTTCTTTTTTTGTTTTTTGCCGCGACACAAAACCCTGGTTTGACAGATCCTTGTTAAAAAGATCAAAAAGAAAGGCAATGACGGCCGGAATAAGCAGGAAAGATCCGATAACGGAACCCTTGTCAAAATGCAAAAGCCCGATAACCTCCTGGTACATCAAAACCGGAAGCGTGGTATAACGCCCGCCTATCATCAGCGGCACGCCGTAATCAGTAAAAATCAGGGTAAAAACCGCAAATACTACGGATATCAGGGGCTTACGAAGATAGGCAAAACTTATCGAAAAAAAACGATTGAGCCTTGGTATGCCCAAAACCTCGGCGGCCTCGTAGGGAGATCCGTCTTCATATTTAAGAATATCGGCAAGCATAAGAAAGGCCACGGGAAAGGCGTATAAAACAGAGCCGGTGACAATACCGCTAAAACCATAAATTGAATGGGAAAGGTTAAACATACGGGTAAGAATACCGTTGGATCCCAAGAGAAGCACTAATCCCATTCCGTGTGAAATTGACGGGATAAGCATGGGCAGGGTAACAAACACAGCGGTAATTTCACGAAACGGCATATTGCTGCGCACAAGGCATAAAGCAAAAATATAGGCAATCACGATAGAGATAATTGTGGCTGTTCCGGCAACGGCTATTGAATGAAACAAAGCCGGTTTAAACTGAGCCGATTGCACTATCTCCGCTATGTTTGTCCGACTCATATTTCCCAGCATGGAAAACAGCGGAAAGATAATCGCCGCCGTTAAAAACAGCCCTATAAATACTTTAACAAAGCTTGAGAACTGTACATTCCGTGCCCTTAGGGTTTTTCTATATATTGACATATTTTACCAATGAATCGATCTTTTTTTGCAGCTTGTCCAGCACAAATTCTTTTACAAAAGCTGTGGCCGGCCGGCGTATAATATTTTCCGGCGTATCAAGCTGTTCTATCATACCGGAGTGCATAACCATAATACGGTCGGACATAGAAAAAGCCTCCTCCTGATCATGCGTGATATACACAATGGTTGTTTTAAACTTTTCCTGAATACGTTTTATTTCATCACGCAGAGCAAGGCGGGTGGCTGCATCCAAGGCCGACATGGGCTCGTCAAAAAGAATTATTTCGGGATTGAGCGCCAAGGTGCGGGCTATGGCAACTCTCTGCTGCTGCCCGCCGGAAAGCTTGGCGGGCCTTTTGTAGAGATGTTCAGTCAGGTCTACCTGTTCAATAATCCCAAGCGCAATTTCCCGCGACCTGCTTTTTAATTCTTTATTAAACTTGAGTGCATATTCAACGTTTTTTAAGACCGTCATATTCTGGAAAAGCGCGTAGTTTTGAAACACAATACCCATAGAGCGGGATGCGGGCGGTCTGTTTGTTATGTCCACGCCGTTTTTAAGTATCACCCCGCTTGTAGGACGTAAGAGGCCGATCAAGATACGCAAAATAGTGGTTTTACCGCAGCCCGAAGGCCCCAGAATGGAAAGAAACTCCCCGTCCTGAACCGTAAAATCAAGATTTCGCAGTACCTCAAGCTTGTTAAAAACATGGACAAGGTTTTTAACTTCCAATTTTTCATTCATGCTAATACTGCCACCGTGAAAGGAGTCTGTCCTTGAGTGCAAGATCGTAAACGCCGCTCATGTCGGCATAGGGAATCGTACGCGGGTAATTCGGAATATCATTGGTCTGATCCTTGAAAATCGGTTCAGGACAATAGAGTTTTTTATCGTCTTTTACCAGCGTATCCATAGCAAAAGCAAAAACTTTCTGTACCGCCGCTCGTGTTTCCTTACCTTTGACGATAGCCATACCGGTCGTTATGCTCGGCGCGCCTTCGGGGAAAAATATCATTTCAAGAGGAAGTCCCTTGCTGTTAATGGCCTGAGTCGCGGTAAGCGTCATGCCCAATCCTATGACAACCTCTCCCTGAATGAGCGCGTTTACCGGCCCTGAACCCGAGGTGGTAAACTGCAGTACATTTTGTGCGAATTTATCAAAATAAGCAAAAGCAGCGTCTTCCCCCCAAGCATTCACAAGACTGACCAGGAACATATAGCCTGTGCCCGATGTTTTGGGATTCGGCATGGAAAGGCGGCCTTTGTACACGGGGTTTAAAAGATCGTTATATGAAGCGGGAATAGGCAAGCCCAGTTCAACAAGCTTGGCGCGGTTTATGACAATTGCCCCGCTGGATTTATCCCAGGGTAAAAAGCGGTGATTAGCCGGTACGAGTTCCGGCAGAAAGGCCGAGCTGTCGTAGCCTGAAAGATCGGCGAGCATATCACTTAAACCTTCAAGGTAGCCTGTCTCAAGATTGATAGTAATGTCGGCCTCGGTGGACGCGCCCTCCGCCTTGAGTTTTGCTGCGTGATTCCCCGTGGAAAGCACCTGCACATCAATAGTATACTCGGGAAAGCGCTCTTTGAGCAATTCCCTCATGTGTTCAGTTCTGAAATCCTCGGTACTGGTAAAAATGACGACACGATTGTTTTCTGTTTTAGTGCAGGAAACAAGCCCCCAAAGCAGGCAGAAGGCCGCTAAAGCGGCGGTAATTTTTTTCATAGATACTCCTCGTTAGAACATTAAAAAAGCCCGAAGCTTTTTCTCTTTGTTCAATCTTATATCAGAATATCAGAAAATGAACAGGTGTACTAGGGGCTAGCAAAGGGTTTTGGGTAGAGGGTATGGGGGTTTAGTTCTTACCAGAAAGCCTCTACCCTATACCCCGAGCCCTTTGCTTCGGGGTAGGGTAGTAACTATCTGATGTTACTATACCCCCTACCCTAGACCCCATTACCCTATTTTACCCTTTTAAGCTGTTTATCGTATCTTTATCCAAACCGGTAATAGCCTCAATCGTTTCTACGTTCAATCCGGCGTACAGGGCATTCCGCGCTATATCTATTTTGCCTTCTTTCTTGCCAATTTGTATGCCTTCTTTCTTGCCCTGCTCCAATGCTGTATTGAGTCCGGTTGTGATATCCGACTTTGCCATAGCCCGCATATAGTAAAAATCCAAAGCGTCCTTGTCCTGTAAAAGAAATCCCAGCTTGTCCGCTGTCTTCTGTATCTCGCTATCCATCTGTACTATCTCCTCTCTGACATCTTGTGCTGTCGTTTCATCCAGAAATGACACCCAGCGTTCCAACAGGTTGTTCTTTATGTCTTTCTCTTTCTGTCTGCGGAATTTTACCATGTTAATAAAATGTATCTCAAGT
>JAITXS010000041.1 GCA_031284645.1 Spirochaetaceae bacterium
TTTCGAGGTTAAGATGAAATCAAAAAAAAAGATGCAGACAAAATTTACCAACGGGCCTACAGAAATCCCGTCTCACTATACGGTTTTATTTAAGCCCTGTAACGGATTAAAGAAATCCATATGGAATCTCAAAAAAAATCACCGGAATAAATCGGCGAGTTTTTCCAGCGCAAAATAATTTATCTTGCCGCCTTTACGCAGCAAGAAATATAACCTTATATAAAAATCATCACTCCAATCATGTGCGCTGCCATAATGCTTATGAAGAAATCCTGCCGCCCGTTTTGTCTTGTCTACGCCGGAGGCCGACAAGCTGAATAACTGCTCAACTTTATTCGACAGGGACGGCAAAAAAATGAGTGTCCCGGACAATGGGACGCTGACATTTCTTATTAAACATACTTCCCTGTGTGCCGGATAAGTATAATATAAAAATATCGCCGCCCCTTCCCGGTATGTAAAGCGCGTTATACCACTTTCTTTTATATACTCTCTTTTTTCACATACACCATCGGCGTACAAACTGTAGTAATTATTATTATCAGGTATTGTGATTTTCAGTTCCATAGTGAGCATTATATTGTTTTTTAAATTAATTTCAAGGAGAAAATTATGATCATTCTTACAGAAAAACCTTCGGTTGCCGCTTCTTTTGCCGCCGCTCTCGGCGTACCTAAAAAAGCGGGCTTTTATGAAAATGGCAATTATTGTATTGTCTACGCTCTTGGTCACCTTCTGGAAAATTATATGCCGGAAGACTATGACAAAAATTTGGTAAAATGGAAATGTTCAGACCTTCCCATCATCCCGGACAAAATCCTGTTTAAGATCATTGATAAAACAAAAGAACAACTTGACGTTGTTAAAAAATGTTTTGCGTCTCATAAAAATGATGAGCTGCTCCTTGCCACTGATGCGGAGCGCGAGGGGGAGCTTATCGGCGCGGAAATATTGGATCAGGTAGGTTTTTCCGCTTATGGGAGCGCACACCGCTTCTGGGTATCAGAAGCCCTGACAAAAGATGTTATCCTTACCGGAATGAAAAACGCTAAACCGCTTGCCGACTACGCCGATTATAAAAATCAGGGTTATGCGCGGCAAACAGCAGACTGGTTAGTCGGCATTAATATTACACGCTTTATTACTTTATCGTGCAATAAATTATTTACCGTTGGTCGCGTTCAAACCGCGATATTACACGCGCTTTACGAACGTGAAAAGGCGATTACCGGTTTTATAAAAGAAAAATATTTTGAAGTTTCTGCCCTGCTAAGCGCTAAACAAGATTTTTCGGTGAAGCTGGTAAATCGGGATAATAAAAATTATCTGTTCCGGTTTCCGCAGAATGATCCGCGGATAAAAGAGGCTCAAGAAAAAATTATAATCCCGGCTACCGGCAGGATCATCTCACTTAAAAAAGAAAAAAAGACTACCCCGCCGCCGCAGCTTTTTAATATCACCGGCTTACAGAAAGAAGCTAATAAAATTTTTTCATATACGCCGGAACAAACTTTGAATATTGCTCAGAGCCTTTATGAAAAATATAAATGTTTATCATATCCGCGCTCACCTTCCCGTGTTATGGGTGATGAAAATGTTGATCTGGTAAAAGGCATTTTTGAGGAACTTGCAACCGCCTATCCTGATAAAATTATTGATAGTGATGTCCGGTTAATATCGCGTGAAAATAAGCGCCTTTTTAATTCTGCCGACTTGCAGGATCATCACGCTCTTATTCCTTTGACGCCTGTTCCGCAAGATGCCGGAATCGAAGAAAAAAACGTGTACAATCTGGTTCTCGAACGATTTTTAACCATGCTGAAACCGGATCATATTTATTTTTCGATTAAAATTGGTGTCGATATTGCCGGTTTCACATTTGCCGGAAGCGGCATTGAAGTTTTGCAGCAAGGCTGGAAAAAAGGTAAACTGGATGATGAGAAAAATGAAGATTATTCCGGTATTCTTGAAAATCAATGTTATCCGGTCAAATCAATTACCGTAAATGAAAAATTAACAGAACCTAAAAAAAGATATACCTACGAAACTATTTTGCAGCTCTTGGAAAATCCGCGCAATGATGAGGGAAAACACTTGGTGGGTTTAGGTACACCGGCAACCCGCGGGAATATTTTACAAAAATTGTTTGAGAGAAAATACACCGTTTTACAGGGTAAAAGTATTATGATAACCGATTATGGAAAATTTCTTATTGATGTGATTTTGAAAAATGACACCCTTGCAAAATTTATTTCAATACCGGAGACAACACGATGGGAGGAAGAATTGCATAATAACAGCGAATCTTTTTTATCAGGTATAAAAGATTTTGTCCGGGCCGCAGTGAAGACAACGATCTCAGACCGGTTTGAACAGGCCGTTCCGGCGGTGATCGGAAAGTGCCCCATGTGCGGTAAGGATATCCGGGAAGGCCAAAAAAATTACTATTGTACAGCTTACAAGGATCAACCCAAGTGTGATTTCGTTATCTGGAAAGAGATCGCAGGAGCCAAACTCAGCGCCGCCGATATGCGACTTTTACTGGATGGCAGGAAAACCCCTGTCAAAAAATGCCGCAGCAAAAACGGCAAGGAGTTTTCCGCCAACTTCCGTCTTGACAACTCAAAAATAATATTCGAGTTTGGAAACAGGAAAAAATAAGTCTTCGTTGTTACGCCGGCGTAACATTTGTACCGGCAGGCAAATCCGGCTATCCTTTGCTTTTAATAGAATCCTCCAATGTTACGCCGGCGTAACATTCAAAACCGGCAAGCAGTGTTTTATCCAATATCGTGCATACTTGCCGGGCTTTTGCGAGCATATTCCCTTTCCCTTGCTTGTCTTTGTGATTATACCGCTTGGCTACATCACTTGAGATTTTATGACCCATAAATATTTCTTCAATATCTTCTCCAAGACCGCCGGCATTGAGAAGCGTTTTCCAATAATGCCTCCCGCTGTAAAATGTGATGTTTTCCTTGTTTATTTCTTCCTCACTCTTATTCAATTTTAGCGCTAAATCTGAATTTGCCCTGTTATATACAGGGCCTTGTATACTTCCACCGCGCTTTGTAAACAGATAATCTTGGATCTGTTCTTTTTTGATATACTCACAAAGTTTTGTATGGACTTTATTATTTAAGGGTACTAAACGGATGCCGTTGATTGTTTTGCTTGTTTTTACACTGATAAATGTGCAATCCTCTATTTTAATTATATCTTGCACCCTTATTTTTTCTATTTCGTTGTTTCTCAATCCGGTGGAATATATCATCAAACATAAATGGTAAGAAAGGCTGTTTTCCCATTCTTTATTAAATACTCCGTTGAGGCTTTCTATCTCATGACACCCTCTTATCCTTTGATCCTCTTTTCGTACGCTTAATGATTTTACATTGTTAAATGGATTGTCTTTTATTTTTCCTTTATTTACTAAATATGAAAATATCTTTTTTACCGCCCCCATTGAGTTGTTTACTGTTTGTCTTTTGATGTTTTTATTCAACAGGTAATCTTGAAAATCTGATATTAAAGCCGCAGTGATTTTATTGAGATCATTTATTTTTCTTTCCCTTAAAAATGGAATAAATGAATTTTTGATGGTGTTATGGTAGAATTTTCGGTGTTTTTCAGAAAATTCTCTGTTGCGTTGTTCTTCCCGTTCAAGACACTCGGAGCCCGCTTGAAAATAGTTTTCAAAAAATACAAAAATATTTATTTTTTCGCGCCGCTCCAAATACTCTGCCACAATCCTCTTTTTATTTTCTCGGGCAAATTTTTCCGCTTCCGCTAAAATATTTGTGTGTGTATTCCACATTGACGGTAATGTCTTACCCCCATCTGAATAGCGGACATAGTATAAAAATCCGCTCTTTTTATTCTCTCGTTTTACAAGGTTAAAACCCTTGCGCCTTTTCGGGGCGGTAAATTCATGGTCTATTATTTTTAATGCCCTTATTGTGATTGGATATTGACTTTGAAAAATCTGTTTTATATTTTCAAGGTTTTTCCGCCTCGGACTAAACAGTCCTAGTGCTTCTTGACTCCTTGCAACTGAAATTGCCTGATTGATATTTAACATCTTTTACGCCGCCTCCATCCGGTTTAACCAATCGCTTAACTCTTTTATGTTAAACCTTAACTGTTTCTTTGCTGTTGGAAATAGGTACTCATGCGGAATTTGATTTTGTTTTGCCATTTCCCTTATTGTAGATTCGCTGATCCCTAAAATTACCGACAATTCCTCTACCGTGAGGACATTTGCTGTTTCCCCCATCTTCTTCCTCCTTATTTGCTTTTTTTGGTCAATGATTCCCTCAAAAATCTTTGCCTGTTTTTCACCTCTAGCCTTATTCTTAAAGAGTTACTAGCAACAGGTCAAGGGGCTCTTTTACTTGCAGACAACATAAATTTTTGACTCACTACCTTGACTCACTATTACATAATTTTGAAAATTATGGAAAAAATAAAAATTTTTGTCAATTTTTTACAAAAAATTTTAAAAAATACTTGACTAAAATATTAAATTTGGAATAAAATGAGTTGTTCAGGGCATTTTATAAAGTTGCTTGGGAAATGGTGGACGGTTAAAAGAGTTTATCCCTACCACCACCAAGCGCCTCCTGTCCGGCTGCGCCGTAAGGGAGTCCGCTGTTATTCCCCCCTCCCCGTTATATGGTGCTACCGCCAAATCCGCCAGTTCCACGTAATCCCCCAGCTTGATCTTTTTGTCCATGTTTATAAATAACGGGACGGAAAGTCCACTCAAATAATCGTGTATCTTATTAAAAGTGTTTGTTACCAGAGCGGGGCCTGTACCCGTAGCTTTGAACTTTACCGCCAGATTTGTTGATTCACTCACCGTTACCCTACAGACCGCCGGAGTTATGCCGCTTACACTCGCCGTTATATCCGTACTCCCTAACCCTACCGGTGTTACCTCACCATTGCTTACCGTTGCCACGCCCGTGTTACTTGATGCCCAGCTTATTGTCTGGTCCGTTACGCTTGTCGGTAACACTGTTGCCTCAAGTGTTTCCGAGCTATCCCCTTCTTCCATGCTCAGACTGTATTTGTTCAGGCTTATCCCCGTTACCACCACCACTGAGTCTGCGGGAACTACAGTTATTGTACAAACCGCTTCCTTCCCCCCGTTCGCGGTCTTTATCTTTATTTCTGTACTCCCTACTTTAAGCAAATGTACCGTGGCCCCGTTTGCTGTCCCTACGACATCCGCTATCTCAGGATTGCTTGATGTCCATTCCACTTCCCTGTTCGTTGCGTTGACCGGATATATTTCCGTCTTGATTATCAATACATTCCCGACCCCGTCTCTACGGTCTGTGCCGTTTGTTATCTCCACCCGCTCTACCGCCACATTCGAACCGCCGCCGTTCCCCCCGCCAGAAGGCTCGTTCCGCTCAAGCAGCTGCTCGATCATCCAGTTCTCGCACGAAACCATTCCCGCAGAGAGCATAATACCCAGTATTAATGCCGTCAGATTTTTCCTTGCTGCCATCTTTTTTGCTCCTTGCTTATTAGGGTCTTACCAGGGTGCAGGGTGGCGGGTATAGGGTTTTGATT
This sequence comes from Spirochaetaceae bacterium, assembly GCA_031284645.1. GTDB lineage: Bacteria > Spirochaetota > Spirochaetia > Treponematales > Breznakiellaceae > JAITXS01. The sequence goes on from JAITXS010000041.1 coordinate 5,584, forward strand.
TTACCAGCCATCTCATTACCCTAACCCCAATACCCAATTACCCTTGCTTCGGGGTAGGGGGTAAAGATATCTAATCACACCCATACCCTAAACTTTCTGCCCAATTACCCTTTTCTTACGTATGTAATGTACCCATAAATACATAAAATCCCAAATTTTATTGATAAAATAAAATCCACAGAAGCTGAGGATAAATTCCCATAGCTTTTGTGGTTATTTTTTTCGAGCTTTTATACTTAAATTGCTGATTTTCCCCAAAGGGGGCCTCTGCTCAAATTCCTGCAAGTGCCGTGGCGCTTGAAAATAAAGAGCGGGGGAGTCATAATGCAGTCATGATGTGTTTATTTCCGCTTTATATAGATCCGGGAACAGGGAGTCTGCTTTTTTCTGCGTTAATCGGTGCTGCCGCGACTTTGTATTTTGTCGGACGTGCGCTTATCATAAAATTGAAAATGTTTTTTTCAGGCGGCAAGGTATCGGGAGTATCTTCGACTTACCCTTTTATTATTTACAATGAGGGCATCCAGTATTTTAATGTATTTAAACCCGTACTTGATGAATTTGAAAAACGGGAAATAGGACTTTTATTTCTGACAAGTGCGGAGGATGATCCGGTGTTTTCCGCCGGATACAAATATATAAAACCGGAATTTATCGGAGCAGGAAATAAAGCATTCGCCCGTCTTAACTTTCTTTGTGCCGATGTCGTGCTCATGACAACGCCGGGCTTGAATGTCTACCAGCTGAAACGATCTAAAAATGTAAAACATTACGCTCATATACTGCACGCACCGTCGGACGCTACACTCTATCGCTTGTTTGGTATTGATTACTTTGACTCAATCCTGCAAAGCGGGGATTATCAGGCAAAAGATATCCGCCGCCTTGAAGTGATGCGGGGCATCCCTAAAAAAGAGCTTGTTACTGTCGGCTGCACCTATCTTGATGTCTATGCCGAAAAAATCAAACAAATTCAGCAGGAGGAGCATCATGCCTTTACGGTGCTTGTCTCTCCCTCTTGGGGGCCTTCCGCTTTGCTTGCAAAATACGGATCACGACTTCTTGATCCGCTTGTCAAAACAGGCTGGAGGATTATCGTGCGGCCTCATCCTCAGTCAAAAAAATCAGAAGGCGCGATACTTGATGGACTTACTGAAAAATACAAGGGAGTTTCTTCTCTGGAATGGGATTATCAGAGAGAAAATATTTTCGCGCTTGCAAAAGCGGATATCATGATTTCAGATTTTTCCGGTATTGTGTATGATTATGCGTTTCTGCGTGATAAACCGGTAATATATGTAAAACAGGGCATGGATCTTCGTCCGTATGATGCAGGTGATTTGGGAGACGATGCCTTAAATGAATTATGGCAATTCCGTGCTTTACAGGAAATAGGCATTGAGCTTAAAGAAGAAATGTTCGCTTCCATCGGGGAGCTTATTCGGACGGTGACAGACAGCGCTCAATTGCGTGCATCCCGCGAGCGGGCAAAAGCGGAAAGCTGGATGTATCAGGGGGAAGCGGGCAGACGCGTTGCGGAATTTATGATTCACAAAAGGTTAAACGGCTAAGCGTGTTGAAAATTCCGCTAAATGCAATTAATCCGGCCTGAATATCAACGGTGTTATCATGATAATATTTAATATTCTTTGGACTATAGTTATCTATCCTATTATACAAATCATTGAATTTTCTTTTGTGTTTGTCCAGAAAATTTTTAAAGAGACCGGTGTATCAATTTTATTTGTCAGTATGGTAATAAGCACCTTGTGCCTGCCCCTGTATATTGTCGCCGATGGCTGGCAAAAAAATGAATTGAAAATTCAAAAAAAATTAAAGGCGGGAATTGACAAGATCAAAGCGGTATTTAAAGGTGATGAGCAATATATGATGCTTTCAACCTTTTACCGCCAGAATCATTATCATCCGATTTACGCCCTGCGGAGTACGTTCGGACTTCTGGTTCAAATACCATTTTTTATTGCTGCGTATTTTTATCTTTCGCATTTAGAGGCACTGCAAGGGGCGTCTTTTTTATTTCTCAATGATTTAAGCAAGCCGGACGCGCTTCTTTCGTTTGGTTCAATGAAGATAAATATTCTGCCTGTTGCAATGACGCTTATAAACATTGCATCAGGTGCTTTATACACCAAAGGGCTTCAATTAAAAGATAAAATCCAACTCTATGCAATGGCTTTTGTGTTTCTGATACTGCTCTATGATTCCCCATCGGGTCTTGTTTTATATTGGACACTCAACAATGTTTTTTCTTTTTTTAAGAACTGCTATTTCCATATACAATCATCGTTAAAAAAAACGTTTATTCTTACGTCTATATCATGTGTTGGTCTGTATTTTATATATTATTTGCTTGCTGTGATGAAAACAAATTTAAAGAGCAGGGCGCTTATAGCTATTGTGTTCGCTCTGGTTATTCTGCTCTCCTGGGCCCTCTGCTTTGCCAAAAAAAAGGGAATAAAAGCGCCTGCATCACTATCTGAATCGCTTAAAACAATTTCATCAAACCAATTGACACTGCTGTTTTTTATTTCTTTTGCCGGACTTTGGATCTCGGCAGGTCTTTTTATACCCTCAATGCTTATTTCTTCCTCGCCGCAGGAGTTTTCGTATATTGACGAGTACACAAACCCCGCGTTTTTTATCTATAATTCAACGCTGCAATCCTTTGGTTTTTTTATCGTATGGGCATCTTGTCTGTATTTTCTTTTCCCAAAAAAAATAAAATACGCCTTTGCCTGTATAGGAGCTGCGGCTTTTTCAGGCGCGCTTTGTAATATGTTTCTCTTTCCGGGGGACTACGGGATTATCAGCGTAGGTTTGGCTTTTGAGCGTGATCCCGAAATCAACACGGTTGATTCTGTAAAGAATATAGTGTTCCTCTGTATACCGCTTATTATTGTACTGTTTCTCTTTATAAAAAAATGGAATAAATTACTCTCTGTTTTACTTTCACTCTCTTTGTTTTCTATTTTTATTTTTTCTCTTATCAATATTATTTCGATTAACAAAGCCTTTAACACGGAATCAGTATATCACCACGGGAAATACGAACCGGCAGTCTCTCTTGAACCGATTCTTCACTTGTCAAAAACAGGAAGAAACACGATGGTTATCATGCTTGATCGTGCGGCAAGCGTGTTTATACCGTATATTTTCGAGGAAAGCCCCGGGCTTTTTCAGGATTATTCCGGTTTTGTATATTATAAAAATGCCGTATCATTTAACGGCTATACGAGGATGGGAGCGCCGCCGCTTTTCGGCGGATACGAATACACTCCCCTTGCCATAAACGCCCGTGATACGGTGCCTGTTGTGCAAAAACATAATGAATCGTTGCTGCTTATGCCGCGCCTTTTCTCGGAAGCCGATTATGAAGTTGTTGTAACGGATCCGCCTTACCCGAACTACAGTACTAAATATGATTTACGCCTTTATGAAGCCCTTCCCGATGTAAAAGCATATATCACTGATTCGGCCTATACAAAGCTATGGCTTAAAGAGCATGATTTTGCACTACCTTTGGAAAGCGATATATTAAAACGGAATATGTTTTTATACGGCCTCTTAAAAATTATTCCGCTTCCGTTCCGTGACGGTCTTTATATGCATGGTAACTGGTGTTCTTTTGTTGAAACAAGCGGCATTAATAATATGCTTAACGGTTATGCTGTGCTTGATTATTTACCGCGCCTGAGCGATTTTAATGCTCAGAAAGAGAACACTGTGCTGATTATGGTCAATAATACCACGCATGAATATTCGTTTTTTCAAGCCCCTGAATACCGGCCGGCTGTTTCGCCGACAAATTACGGGACAAGCCCGTTTAAAAAAGAGAAGGCGTATCATACCAACGCTGCCGCGATTAAACGTCTTGCGGATTATTTTCGTTATTTAAAAAACAACGGAGTCTATGATAACACACGCATCATTTTGGCTTCGGATCACGGGCCGGGCACAAATTATGTAAGCAATATAGGTCTTCCGTTTAACCTGGATCATTTTAATCCTCTGTTACTGGTAAAAGATTTTAACAGCTCAGGTGATATGAAAACTGATATGACATTCATGTCAAACGCCGATGTGCCTTCCCTTGCGTTTGCCGGTCAAATTGAATCACCGCAAAATCCGTGGACAGGAAATATCATTAACTCCGATGCAAAAAAAGTGCCGCTGTATATTGCAATTTCAGGATCAATTCATTTGGAGAATCCTGACGAAACGTCCTTTACCCTTGATCCGGCGCAAGATTATTATGTCCACGATAATATATTTAAACTTGACAACTGGCAAAAAGCTGATGAATATTAATAGTATTAGTACAGACTGCGCGGCCTCATCCGGCGGCCCTCAGTCTATATGATTATTCTTGCAAAAACGATCCAGTGTTTCCAGCATGGCCCTGCGGTTTTTGTATCCGGCCTTATACTGTTTTATCATGCTGAATACGACCGCCTCTCCGCCCTTGATCTCAAGCATCTTCCCCAATAATTTAACGATATACTCATAAGCAGTTCTTCCGGTATTATTAGAAACGAACACATCAATTTCTTTTTTGAACAAAGATAAAGTTTCCTCGGGAAAAGGAACAGCAAGGAAATTGTAGTATCTTTCTATACGCTCCGGTGTACTATGCTTTTTAATATAGAGCATCAAACGATTAAACTCGTTTTCACTTGCCAGTACCATCGCTACAGAATCGTGAAATTTGTCATCTTTTTGGTAATGTTTGATAAGCTCTTCCGTTGCAAACTCCCAGTCACCGGCGGTAAAAGCACTCTTATAGATATCATAAAATTCTTCGTTAAAACGGAGCTCAAGAAACATAAAAGATAGTTTTTTGATACTCGGAATATCTTCTTCTTTCCGGGCAATTTCCAAAAGGAGTTTTTCCCACATGGCGGGAGAGTGGTGCTCGTTATCGGCTGATAAAACAGCAAGGTAATCGTCTATGAGTTTTTTTGCTTCGCCGTACTTTTCCCGATTTATCAAGTTTTCGACTACATCTCTGCGGAAGGATTCAATCTGCAGATTATCTTCCACCAGCTTCCATGCTCTCTCCTGATAACCACAGCTTTGATAAAAATCGATCTTTCGCCTTAATATTTTTTCCTCGTACCCTGAGCCTTTAATTCCATTGAGTAATGAATCCTGTAATGCGATAAATTCTTCCTGATTTACATCCCGTGCAAGCGGCAGCAATAGTTCATGAAATCCATCAAGCATACCCGCCGTTACATACTTCTCTTTTTTCATTTCGGATATACAATAGTCGTATAACTCTTTGGCATTTACACCGGAGGATCTTTTAAACGCGCTCTTTAAAATCTTAAACGGGTCGGATTGATAAGAGGAATCTATAGACTCAAGTTCCTCGCAATCCACCTTTTCTACCCAAGCCGCATACTCTTCAATGCATGCCTTGCAGAGCAGTATAGCTTCGTTATAATTTTCCTGTCCAAGGAAGCTGCGGGCTTTTTCAAGCCATTGATCCATAAATTCAAGTGACAAGCCGTACTCGTAGTAATTTTCAAATTCGGGTTTTTCCGCGCTTAGTTCCTTGCGTATAATGCGGGAATAGCGGTTTTTATCATCGGTTTTTTTGTGTATGAATTCCAGTAAAACAGAACGTGCAAATTCGGGATTGTGTTCCGCCTGCCGCACAATAAAGTCGTATAACTCTTGTTGTGAAACACCGGACAAAAGTTCCGCTGTCCCTATCGCCGGGGTTTTTTCCGAATTCCGGCTGCGCTCAATACATTTGTTTATCGCATCCTGTACAATGGAAATATGCTTACACGGGGAAGCGCCGCTTGGACAGGTGCAGGAAAAGCGCACCGTTTTCTCTCTCTCGCTAACGATTTTAACCGTGTAGATACCGTAGTTCCCCTGATATTTTGCCTGCCAATTATCAGGAACAATTTCCTTAAGATCGATAATGCTGTTCTCCATTACACCTCTTTTTTCCGGCAACCTACATTGCCGCTATTTAATGCATGTAATTATTTCTTGCCCCCGTTGAGCAGCAATTATTTCATTGTTTTGTTTATAGCCAAGTACTATTGATGTATATGGTTTATATCCTTCCGGTCTATACGTTCTTGTGCTTCGTCTCTGTTTGATTATTCGTAATACTTCGTTTTCCATAAAAACAGCCTTTCAAACTATATTCAGGGTGCTTCCATCGCAGTCCGTGCCGCTTCTATGCTTGCAAATTCCACACTCATACTGCTACTTTACCATATCCGAGAGACTTTGACGATACTTATGTACTAAAGCCCCAATAAAGAAGGGTAGTAGGGAAGAATAGGGTAGGAGGGTTAAGGGTATAGGGGCTTGGATAATCAGAACTCCACCCCGCATCCCGAAGCAAAGGGTCAGAAGAGTTGGGTACGGTACAGGATTACTGGTAAAACCTAAACCCACTACCCCGAAGGAAGGGTAGTAGGGTTCTGGGTTTAGGGTAGGGGCTTTCTGATAAAAGCTAAACCCTATTACCCCAGACCCATAACCCTAAAGTAGGTATGTTTCAAATGAGATGTGCTAAAGGTCGCAGATGTGCTAAAGGTCGCCGTGATGCTTAAAAATAAAACCTAGCCGAAAAACAGGCGACTAAAAACTAAAAATCTAGCCCAAAATATAATAGGTCTACAGAAAGGTAGATCAGAATGGGGTTAGATATGCATAG
>JAITXS010000042.1 GCA_031284645.1 Spirochaetaceae bacterium
CGTCGCTCCGTCAGACTTTCGTCCATTGCGGAATATTCTTAGCTGCTGCCTCCCGTAGGAGTTTGGGCCGTATCTCAGTCCCAATGTGGCCGTTCACCCTCTCAGGCCGGCTACCTATCATAGCTTTGGTAGGCCTTTACCCCACCAACAGGCTAATAGGACGCGAGCTCATCCTTGGGCGGCACCGAAGCGCCTTTCTTTATGAATCAAGATCCATAAAGATATTCGGTATTATCCGCTATTTCTAGCGGCTATCCCCAACCCTAGGGTAGATCACCCACGCGTTACTCACCAGTCCGCCGCTTTCGCATTACTGCTACCCGCTCGACTTGCATGCTTAAGACGCGCCGCCAGCGTTCGTTCTGAGCCAGGATCAAACTCTCCATGATATATTCTCCAAACTACCCGAAGGCAGTCTGAATATCATTTTGAGCCGCCTGTTTTTTCTTCAGACGGAGTTTCTATCCTGCCGCATGATTAAAAATCACACAACAAGATAATTCTCATACGCTCGAAACAAAAGATGCTTTCGCATCTCTGCTTCTGGCTTATTGTTACTTGACCTTTCGGCCAAGTTAATTCTTCCATTCCCTTCCCTAAGCCGAAGCTTTTTAAAGCCCCGACATGTTGACAAATAACATCGAAAAACTTTCGTTTTTCGCCCTAGCGGCGAGCACACATTTTACTGTCTCTCATCGCTAAGCTTGTACAGCTTATTTCATTTTTATTTTACTGTCAAGTTGTTTTTCAAATAATTTTTATTTTTTCTAAAATATTTTAAAAACTACTTATCAAAAGCTAAGTACTACTTTGCTGCCCGTACTTTTGATTGTTTCCAGCACCTAAACTGTAATGTCATAATGCCGAAAAACAAATTTTTTGTCAAGCTAAAATTTACGGAAATTCGCAGAAAATGATTGAAAGTCTGTAATTCTTGTTATAATAAAGAATTAAACATGAAATTTATATTCCGGTTCTCCCTGTTAGAGCCCAAAATGGCTCCCCTCCTGACGGATTGAGCGACAAGAGGGAGAAATTTCCCGCGCAAGGGATAGAAGCGGAAATCCTTTTTTATCGCGAAAGCGGTAAAAAAGATTGGAGCGGATAGCCCGTTCCCCGCCTGCGGCGGGGATGCGCCCTGCTTTATCGGAGATTCAATGTTTCGTTATTTCTTTTTATATGAGTCAAGGGTTTTTTGATAGACGTTGATGAGTTTAACTGCCATAGTATCAATAAGCCAGTTTTGTGCGTGTTCTTTGGCGTCATACACCTTTCTTTTATATAATTCAGGGTCTTCAAGCAGGGCAAGGACTTTATCGGTAAACTCACCGGGATCATTGTGAACCATAAAACCGCCGTTATCGCCGCCCATTACCATAATTGTTCCCATTGAGCCTATTGCGACAACGGGAATACCGGAATACATGGCTTCAACGGTGACGAGGCCTTGTGTTTCTGTTAAAGAGGGGAAGACAAAAATATGAGACATGGCATAGGTTAACCCTAAATCGACTCTATCGAGATAACCGGTGAACACGCAGTGATCTTGCAGTCCCAATTTTTCGCTTGTTTGCATTAATTCATCGTGATACGGGCCGTTCCCTATGATCAATAGTACAACATCATCCCGTTTTTCTATAATACGGGGTAATATATGAAGCAGGAAATCAATATTCTTTTCTTTTGTTATCCGTCCGGCGAATATTAATATTTTTTTATGCGCTAATACCGGATGGATCTGCTCGAATCTTCTTTTAAAGGAATCTTTTTGTAATTGGGTAAAATCCAAATATTTTGGATCAATACCGGTGGGTAAAAGAAAGGTTTGTTTTTTTATTTTATATTTCTTGATAAGTTCCGCAACTTGTGTGGTAGGGGCGATGATAACATCGGTCCGTTTAAGCATGTATTTTATAATATTTCGCGCTATAAATTTGACAAAGGGGAGCGGGAACATATAGAAATAATTACCGCCGTATTCTTCCCATAGGGTGTGAAATGTATAAACAACGGGTATTTTATAATGCCGCGCGCAATAAAAGCCAAATTTCGCCAGCATAAATTCAGTGTTAAGATGAATGATATCCGGCGCAAATGTGCCGATCTGTTTCGCGACCCAAAAGACTTTATGAAAATGAGCGACCCTGTCTTCTTTTGAAAGCACAAACGTAAATGACGGTACTTGTATTATTTCCGGCTGCAGTTCCGGTGTTTCTGTCTGATCGGATGATATTCGTTTAAGTCCCATTGTATCAGGATAAGCGGCGCAAACGATAAGTACCTTATGCCCAAGTCGTAAAAGAGCGTGTGAAAACGCATCTATGGAAACGGTAACGCCGTTGACTCGGGGCCAATAAGCATCCGTAAATATCGCGATTTTCATATTTTATTTAATACTACTTATCCGGCAAAAAAGCAATGAGGTAATAAAACGGTGGTTAAACCGGTAATAATGAGAGTCCGGGGTATACGTTACCAGTCCTGCCCTACCTGAACCCCAAACCCTATTATTCTTGAGCTTCCGGCGTTTGTTACTTCACTTCGACATCACATCTCGCCGTTATCCCTCCATCCATTGTTCTTACCGTTATGGCCGCCTTGCCGCTTGCTTTAAGCGTTACTTTACCATCATTGCTTACTGCTGCCACGTCCGGACTGCTTGATTTCCACGTTATTGTTTTATTTGTCGCGTTAGGCGGGTATATCGTCGCTATCAAGCTAATCGTGTCATTCACCATCCCCGTTATGGCGATCCTGTCAATATCTATATCCGTCACCGGGACCGACTTTACCGTTACCGTGCATGTCTTCGAGAATGTTCCCCGGCTCATATCTTTTGCTGTTATTACCGTCGTTCCCGGCGCTACGAGGATTACCATCCCGTTGACTACTTTCGCTACGTTTTCATTCATTGATGTCCAGCTTACCCCCTTGTCCGTCGCATCAGGCGGCTCCACCACCGCATTCAGGACAACGATATCCTGCGCTATCCCCTCTATGTTCTTCCTGTCCAGACTCAGTCCCGCTGCCTCCACGACAGTATTCCTTACCCGTACCGTGCGGCTGTCGCTATATCTCCCATTGCTCGTCTTTGCCGTTATCCGTGCATCTCCCTCTCTTAGCAGCGTGACAATCCCGCTGTCCCTTCCCACTTCCGCCACATCCGGCGCGTCCGATTCCCAGATAATCTCCGTGTCTGCCGCATTTTCCGGCTCCACCATCGCGCTTAACGTTATAAGCGTTCCCACACCGCCCCCACGCTCCCCGCTGCCCTCTATGCGGAGCGAGCTAAGCGTTACGCCGCCCCCTGCGTCGGGATTATTGTTCCCGGGCTCGGATTTCTTCCCCAGCAAGGAGTCCACCATCCAATTGTTCTCACACGAGACTACGCCGTCCAGGACAAAAGCCAAAGCAACTATAATCACCATTATTTTCTTTATATACGTCATATTTTTCCTTAATAGGGTAATTGAGTCTGGGGTCTGGGGTTTTGATTTTATCCGCTTACCTTATACCCTATACCCTTGACCCAAGCCCCAATTACTCTACTTTGGAGTTTAGCTTTTGCCAGTCTTGCTTTACCCAATACCCCAAACCCTACTACCCTACTTATCCTTCCAGTCGATAGCCAAATGCCAGTCCCGCACCGATCTCGATCATATAACCACCCCGTATATACGGCTCAAGGTAAAAGTTTCCCAGAGTAAAGCGAGCCCCAAGGCTTATATCCATAAGTACACTCGCTGCCGATTTTTCCCGCATCTCCGTAAACGTTATCCCGCCTAGTCCCAATTGGGCGAATATTCCCCAACTCTCCCGCTTGTACGGCAGGTAATATCTCCCGTACAAGAGCCCTTCGAAGTATTCTATGCCCCGCAGATCGTTCCCGTATATGCCCTTTACCCCGACGGTAAAAGCCTGCCTGATCTCATATCCGGCTATAAGACCTGCTCCCGGTGTCCAGCCTTGGCGGGTCGCCTTGTTCCCTTCACACAAAAGTCCTATTGAAAGCGGGCTTGCCTGACTATGGGCTTTTTCTCCTGTTCCCTCGCGAGAACCAAGGCTCTCCTCTACGAGCTCTCCGCTATCGCTTGCCGCAGTGCTCTTTCTTTTGTTTACCGCATCTTTATCGGGTTTGGTTTCGGCGGTAAGAACCTCGTTTTTAACGGAATTTTTGATTTCAGCCTCTATTGTTTTTTGACCTTCCGGATTTGCCGTCACCGCGGCTTCGATGCTTTTGTTTACGGCACCCTTGAGGGGAGGAAGTTCTCTCGCAGCAAGGGCATTTCTATCTGTAGTACTATGGGGGGCCATTTCACTTTTTGATCTCTGCCGGGCGCTTTTTGAATCAGGGGCTGCGTTCTCTGTACTCCCGCCTGGTTTTATTTTCAGCCCCCCGGGGCCTGTCGGCCCTTCTCTTGTTGCGGGCACAAGAGAACTGTCTGTGTTTGCTGCCTCTTTGGGTACTTCGGCCTCATGTGCGGTCTTCTCTATGGCGGACGCCTCCTGCTCTGTTTCGCCAATCACGGAGAGTCTCTCTGCGGGCACTATTTTGCCGACATCCACCACCCCCGGCGTTGTGCTTGATTGAACGCTCGTATCTGTCCCGTTTGCCGCAGGTAAGATTCCGTCCGCGGTCTTTTTTTGATCTGCCTCGTTCACTATCTCTGAATCAGGGATTGCACGTTCTTTGTGCCCGTCAAAGCTTGGTTCCATCGCAGTTTCCGTTATTTCCTGCGTCTCATTTTTACACCGCGAAGGCAGCAAAAAGGTACATACCGCTGCTATCACAACCAGCGCCAAAACGATCTTGAGTAGTGCCTTTCCTCTGTTTGTTTTCTGCATTCTTCTATACCTTGAATTACTTTACACAGAAAGCAGGAGCCACGCCGCCGATATCGTCCGCACGGAGGTTGTTGCCTCCGATACTCCCGTTGGAAGCCACAACGAAAACAGTGGTAGTAAATTGGCGATACGGAGATGCTAACCAATAAGGGATATTATTGTCTGTGAACTTTTTCCGCCTCTGGGGGCCGGTATAATACTCTAATCGTGCCTGATTTGCCTCATTCTCCCATTCGGCGGGTGGATTCTGACTCCCCGTGAGCTCCCATACGGTCGGTATCCATAACTTATCATGTATCAAATCAACGAAATTCGGTAACGTACCCCTATTGGACATATACCTCTTCGGTGCCCAGATTATCTGATCATTATCCAGCGGAACTCCGGCGTTTTTTAACCCGTCTGAAAATGCCCCTGCCAGATAGACTTTGAGCTCGCTCGTCTTATAACTCTTATTCGTGGCGGATTTTTCCCTGCGGTGATTCCCCGGGCAGCCGGCAAACTGCATCACAATATGCGGTATGACCGGATCCGGGCCCATCGGCTCCATATTCCCGGACCCACCGTACAGGCCCTGTCCGTTAAACGAGTTTATTCCCACTACCAGCAAGCGCAGCTGACTTGGGTCTGTGATTGATCGTATCTTCCCGTACTCCGGTCTATCATCATCAACAGGGTATCCCGCTACCGTCAGCCCCGGCAGATCGATATAATCGCCCAGCGCTATCACAGCCCCCACATCAACCGGATCCCGCCCTTGCAAATAATTGTGTATCTGTGTAAAGGTATCGCTTACTTTGACCACATCATCCGCTCCCTGCGCCTGGAATTTTATCTTTAAATCCGCGCTGGTTTTATCCAATGCTTTAACCTGACATCTCGCCGTCTTAGATCCGTCCTCTGTCCTCACCGTTATTGTCGCATTCCCCAGTGATTTTAGTGTTACTACCCCATCACTCACCGTCGCAATACGCTCATCGCTTGAATGCCAAGTGAGCGTTTGATTTGCCGCATTCCCGGGATATACCGTTGCGATCAAATTAATCGTGCCGCTGTCCGCTCCCACTATAAGGCTTTTATTCAGCCTTACTCCGTAAACCTCCACCGGTACCGCCGTAACTGTAACCATACAGCCTGCCAGGAATGTTCCCCGGCTCATGTCTTTCGCTGTTATTACCGTTGTTCCCGGAGCTGCGAGGATTACCATCCCGTTGACTACTTTCGCTACGCTTTCATTCATTGATGTCCAGCTTACCCCCTTGTCCGTTGCATCAGACGGCTCCACCACCGCATTCAGGACAACGATATCCTGCGCTATCCCCTCTATGTTATTCCTGTCCAGACTCAGTCCCGCTGCCTCCACGACAGTATTCCTTACCCGTACCGTGCGGCTGTCGCTATATCTCCCGTTGCTCGTCTTTGCCGTTATCCGTGCATCTCCCTCTCTTAACAGCGTGACAATCCCGCTGTTCCTTCCCACTGCCGCCACATCCGGCGCGTCCGATTCCCAGATAATCTCCGTGTCTGCCGCATTTTCCGGCTCCACCATCGCGCTTAACGTTATAAGCGTTCCCACGCCGCCCCCACGCTCCCCGCTGCCCTCTATGCGGAGCGAGCTAAGCGCTACGCTGTTCCCGGACTCGGATTTTTTCCCCAGTAAGGAGTCCACCATCCAATTGTTCTCACACGAGACTACGCCGTCCAGGACAAAAGCCAAAGCGGCTATAATCATCATTATTTTTTTTATATACGTCATATTTTTCCTCATAGAGTAATTGGGTATGGGGTATGGGGTATGGGGTCTAGACTTTACCAGAAAACTTTTACCAGTCCTGCTTTACCCTAAACCCAAGCCCCTATTCCTCTTTCCCCTCTATCCCTGAGCCTAATATAATAAAAATACCGCAGTGACATTGACAGGGTAAAAATTGTTATCGGGCCGTAATGTTGACGCTAAGAGATTGCAATCGGAGCCCGGAATCGCCCCCGATAGTATGACGAGTTATATAGATGCAAATTGACGATTGATACAATGCGGCCCATTGACACAATAAGATATTTGCCTTTAAATGTGCTAACAGTCTTTATCTTTGACAGGAGGTGGACGAAAGCGATTGAATGGAAGCGATATTACAATCGAAGGTATATCAAAAACCTTCGGCGATGTCCGGATTTTAAATAACATTAATCTGAACATCAAAAGGGGAGAGTTTTTTTCTCTTCTCGGTCCTTCAGGGTGCGGAAAAACAACCCTTTTAAGGATTATTGCGGGTTTTGAAAGCCCCGGTGAGGGGGCCGTTCTTATGGACGGTGTTGATGTGGTTGACTTGCCGCCAAATCACCGTCAGGCAAATACGGTTTTTCAAAATTACGCGCTTTTCCCGCATCTTACGGTGTATGAAAATGTCGCCTTCCCTCTGCGGATTAAAAAAATCACAAAAGCCGGGATTGACACCCGTGTACGTGAAAGTCTGCGGCTTGTTCAGCTTGAGTCTCATCTGCATAAAAAACCGAATCAGCTTTCAGGCGGTCAAAAACAGCGTGTCGCGATTGCCCGTGCACTGATCAACGAGCCGCGGGTTCTCCTTCTCGACGAACCGCTTTCTGCTCTTGACGCAAAGCTGCGCCAGCATATGCTCATTGAACTTGACGAACTTCACGATAAGATTGGTATTACCTTTATCTACGTTACCCACGACCAACAAGAAGCGCTCTCTGTTTCTGACCGCATTGCCGTCATGAATCAAGGCGACATCCTGCAAGTCGGCACTCCCTACGAAATTTATGAAAGCCCTGCAAGTGATTTTGTCGCCCGCTTTATCGGGGAAACGAATCTTTTCGATGGTGTTGTGGCGTCCGTTGAAAAAATCAACACGCCGGGCGTTGAATACATGGCAGAACTTGACATCCCCGAACTGGGACGGATAAAAGTTACCACCGTTGATAATATCCGTACCGGACAAGAGGTCAGCTTTACCGTGCGTCCTGAAAAAATCCTTATTTCTACCGAGAAAATAGCGACAAAACGGGAGGATATTAACTTTTTTCAGGGGACTGTTGATGAGCCGATTTATTCGGGATTCCAAACAAAATTTTATGTCAAAATAAACGGAGGGGAAGGCGGAACTGCGGTTATCCGTGTTATAAAACAGCACGCCGTTTATTCGGATGAAGGCCCTGATATTGTCTGGAAAGATAAAGTTTTTCTTTCATGGAGCGCGAATGACGGGTATATCGTCGGGGTAAAAAATTGACGGCGCGTAAAAAAAGCGGCGATCTGCGAAAGGTTCATAATCACGGACTTACGTATTCTTCGCCGATGAGCGTGTGGGTTTCGATCTTTTTTCTTGCACCGCTGCTCATTATCTTTGTGTACAGTTTTCTCCGCCGCGATCTTTACGGAGGTGTAACGGCGCATTTCAGCCTTGACGCCTATAAATCCCTGGCAAATCCCGGTATCGCGCTTATTACCGGACGAACGCTTTATATTTCTATTATATCAACTATTATTACAATTCTTATTGCCTTTCCCTGCGCGTACCACATGGCCAGAAGCCGCAATCAAACATTTTTATTACTTCTTGTTATCATTCCGTTCTGGACAAACTTTATGATTCGGGTTTTTGCATGGATGAACATCTTGGGGGCTAATGGCTTTTTAAATCTTTTTTTAATGCGGATCGGGCTTATTCATGATCCTGTTGAATTCTTTTTTAATCAAAAAGCAGTTATCCTTGTATTAGTTTATATGTATCTGCCCTACGCAATTTTGCCGCTTTTTTCATCAATTGATAAATTTGACTTTTCGCTTCTTGAGGCGGCGCGAGACCTCGGTGCGACAAAAATACAGGCCCTGTATAAAGTACTCCTGCCGAATGTCCGATCCGGCCTTTATACCGCGATGATATTTACGTTTATTCCGATGTTTGGCGCTTATGCCGTGCCTTTGCTTGTCGGAGGAAAAGATTCCTATATGCTCGGCAATCTTGTTGCCGATTATCTGTCGCGTTCCCGTGACTGGCCGCTTGCCTCCGCGATATCAATGGTACTTACCGCGATAACAACAGTCAGTATTATCATTATGCTGGCGACTCAACGAAAGGAATCAAAACGCCGCAAATAAGCTGATCGTCTGATAAAAAGATATATGACGTAAGGATACTATGTTTAATATGCACAGCGATGTTTCGAGAGAGGATATGAGAGATGAATTTTAGAGCTATTGTTCACAGCATGGTAACAACACTGCGGGGTAATAAACCGGCGACCGAGGCAAACAGGCACGCGCGGCGTGCGATACGGAAAGAGATTTCATCCTCCCGCGTGATTTTTATGCTTACCATTATATTTCTCTTTATGCCGCTTTTTGTGCTGCTCTTCTAT
>JAITXS010000043.1 GCA_031284645.1 Spirochaetaceae bacterium
TAGCAATTCTTTTTGTCCCATGAGCAATTTCCTTGCCATATTTTTACCTCGGCTTATTATACCTGAGGGGACATTTTCACGTTGCTATAGAGGGGACATTATCACGTTGGCGTAACAGCATTACGGCTGCCCCTATGGTGCCTTGAGGAGTCTTTCCAGTTGTGTCATAGGGTCGCTTTTGGTGTTTAATTTTTTTGCCGCATTGATAAAATTGTTAATATCACCGCCGGACTCGATATACAGACTTTTAAGCTTTGTGCTTTTCCCGTAGTATAAATTGTAAAGTTCAAGATAGGCGTTGTTGATTTTTATATTGGCAAATCCTTTATAGCGATCACTTATAAACATGGTATCATAATTATCCGCAAAACGTTTTTGTGCGGCGCTTATGATTGCTTCTTTTTCTGATAACTTTTCATCACGGGGTATATTGCTTTTATAAACAAGCTCAAGTTCCGCGCTTAAGCTTTGAATAAACGAAATAAACTGTGTTGTATCATGTTCATACGCATCGTCTTCTTTTTGGTAATCGAAGGAGCCGCCTTTGCTTTCGATATAGAGACGAGCACCTTCGCTGCCGACAAACTCGGCGAGTTCCTCATTGAGCTGCACATGATCCGTTAAAAACACTGTTGCGTGAAACGATTCATGAATGATTAAATCAGCAAGACGTTCAAGAGAATAGTTTCTCATAAAAGAATACAGGGGGTCGCGGAACCAGCCGAGCGTTGAAAACGCGCTGACAGGCCGTATCCACACGTCAAGGTCCTTTTTCTCCAGTTTTCCCGCTTCTTTTTTCGCGTCCTGCGGGTTAAAAAAACCTTTATACGGGACTTTCCCTACGACAGGGAACCACCACTGGTAAGTGGTAAAACTATCTTTTGCCGAAGCCGAGACAATGGCGGCAAGATAATCTCTGTCAAGCTGTACATAGCTTGTGTAGTTTTTTGTTACTTTAAGTCCGAGCTTTTCCGCGGTAAATCGCTTTATATCCCGGACGTTCTCTACAAAACGGACAGTATCCTCGTTTACGGGTTCTTCTCCGGCAAGACTTTCAAGGGGAACAGCCCGCCGCAGATACGAAATCATGGTTGTCCCCTCTTTTAAGGTATAACAGGCTGAAAACAAGAGTGAACAGAGGAATACAAGAACGAGCGCTATGAGTGAGGGCGCGATATACATAACAGTATGATGTTTCATATGGTCAGGGCCTTTCTGAAAAAGAGTGGGGGTGCCGGAATAGCCCCGGGCGCAGCGCACGGGCTATGGAGGCAGGGGGAGCAGGAAGCCGGCAAGAGCTTTGCCCGGGTAAAGTGTGTTGCGCCAAACATACTACTGCGCTCCCCCATCCTGGATTTCAAGTTTAAAGAGTTGTTGTGCATTGTGTCTTACTATTTTTTTTATATTCTCCGGCTCGGTGTTTCGCGCGAGCGCGGCGGCTTTATAGGTTTCGATGATCATGTCCGGCAGGCATTCGTGCCCCCGGTAGGGTACGGGAGCTAAAAACGGGCAATCTGTTTCAAGTAAAAGCCGGTCGGACGGGATCACCGCGATTGCTTCCCGTAAATTCAGTGCATTTTTAAAGGTAAGATTTCCCGCAAAGGATATATAATAGCCCAAGTCCAGAAACTCTTTTGCTTCTTGCGGGCCGTAAGAAAAACAGTGAATTATGCCTTGTGTTCCCGGGAAGCGGCGCAGGGTTTGTATTGTTTCTTGAGGGGCTTCCCGCGAATGGATGATTATCGGGAGTTGGTACTGCTGCGCCAGGTTTAGTTGAAGTTCGAGGAGTTCGGTTTCTTCGGGTGGGGAGGAGGGGTTTTCTCTTCTGTCGTAACCGCACTCACCTATTGCCGCCACCGATCCACCCGGCGCGTTTTGAATCTGACTTTGCAGGAGGCTTATTTTTTCAAAACGAGCGGCTATAGCTTCTTGTGTGGGCCAAATGCCCGCTGCAAAACGGGTGTTTGGTAGTTTCCCGAGCACTTTGATGCGTTTAAGCAGGTCTTCCGGTTCTGTTCCGATATCCAGGATAAACGCGAAATCTTTAAGCTTTGATTCTTCGGGCATCGCATGTTCCGTGTTGTTTGTTGAGAGCATACTTAAATGGGCGTGGGTATCGATAAGTCCGCGCAAAAAATCGCTCTCCTTGTTTAAAAAACCGGTATCAGGTAAACTGTTTTTCATATAATATTGACGATACCAAAAAAACAGGGTAAGATACAATCTGCCTAGTTGCTTTTTTTTGTGCGTCTGCCGAGGTGGTGGAATGGTAGACACCGGGGACTTAAAATCCCCTGGCCGCAAGGCCGTGTGAGTTCAAATCTCATCCTCGGCATCTGAATATGATAGGGTAATGATGGTTTAGGGAAGCAGATTTCTTATCATTCCGGACCAAATTACCCCCGTCCACAGCCCTCTGAAAAAAGTGTACTGCTTATTGAAAGCTTTTCCCCCCCAAGCCTGATGTATGCCTTGAATGATCCGAAAATATGCCGTAAGATCGGACATAGAGCTTTTAAACAAAAATTGTTGAAATTTCCTCCTAATAAATAAACAGGAAAGAAAATAGCTCTAAAAATCCCGGGCGAGACTTGAGTCGCGCCGTTGCAAGGAAATCACGACATGTCTTTTAGAAAAAATTATAATATAGCAAAAAACTATATTCTTAATAGATTAAAATTCACAGAATTTGCCATTACAAACGCTTGTGTCGCAAAATGCTCGTTCTGTGAAATCTGGAAACAACAACCGAAAGTGTTTGTTGATAAAGAAAAAGCTCTGACCACGATTGACAGACTTGCCGATTTTGGTGTGGGTCACCTTACAATCACCGGCGGGGAGCCGCTGCTTCATAAAAATGTGATTGATTTTGTGGTTCGGGCGACAAAACGGAATATGAATAACGCTATTCTTAATGCCGCGCCGGAGCTTCTTATGAAGAATGATATGCCCAAGCGGCTTTACGATGCCGGTTGCGATTTACTCTCCATTTCGTTTGATTCAGGCGATCCGGTTACGATGGCAGAATCACGCCAAATTCCGGACATTATGGAACAGATGACAAGGGCAATGGAAACAATAAAAAAAAGCCGTTTAAAAACAATGGCTTCTGTTCTTATATGGAATGATAACTACAATAAGCTTGAAGAAGTATGCCAACGCGCAAAAAATATGGGCTATGATTTTATCTCATTGAACTATCCGACTTTTTCAAAATCGCAAGTTTATCCGCTTGGCGGCGAGGGCATCAGTCTTTCCCGCGATAAAGTTATCTTTGGCTTAAAAGAAGCGATTAGGCTCAAAAAAACCGGAAAATACGGCATCATAAATCAGACACCATCCATGAAAAACATCATCAATTATCTTGAGAATCCCGAAAGTGTCCGTTTTCCCTGTCGTGGGGGCAGTCACGTGCTTTTTGTTGACTGGTTTTTCGATGTGCGTCCTTGTATGCAGCTTCCGCAAGTGCTCGGAAATATCCTTACTATGGACGAAAAAGATTTGCAGAAATCCTCCTGCAATGCGTGTAATATGAGCTGGTATCGTGACTTCAGTATGCTTTTTTGCGGACTGCGCTCAATTCCGGTTCTGGTAAACTCCTTTCTTGATTCAAGAGATGTCTTGCTTGCCAAACAAACAAAACCGGAATGAAGGATTTAAGCCTCGATAACGAGATTTATGGCAGAGTTTGAATCAGTTTAGCGACTTTTGAGGCGTTTGCCGGAGAGAGTCGGGGGTAAATCGGGAAAAGTGCAGTGCGCAGGCTAAGCGAATAGGCAACCGGACAAGTTTGAGCAGGGATAAGCCCTGCGCCGATTAAGGTACCGGAAAAAGCGCTCTCCACCGTAATATCCTGTTTTTTCGCGTATGCGGCAATGTCTTTCATGCCTGTTTCAAGGATCAGCGGAAAAGCGTAATTGTTGTATTCAAAATCTTCAGCCTGAATAAAACGCTTGTGCCGTCCACGCATCGCCGCCTCTGTGTAAATCGCGGCAATTTCGTTGCGTTTCACTGCGTTGCGTGCCGCTTCCCTGCATTGGACTAAAGCCATCACGGCGTTCATGTCAGGCAGAGCATATTCAGGCGGCAATTCCGGTAGATTACGAAGAACTGCCGCGTTCCGCCGTTCTGTCGCAAAGAGTAGGGCTCCGCCGCCTGCCGTAAGCAGGTCACGTTCCTCAAGACCGAGTATAGTCAAAGCGCCGAAAGTACCGGCCTTTTTGCCGCTTAAAACAGAACCGTAAGCGCTTGAACAATCTTCGATAATCGGAATGCCCAGTTCCGAAATTGCCTGTATATCGGGGAGATAACCCAAGCTTTCATGCAAAACCATACAGCAGACATTCAGTTCCCCGGCTGCTTTTTCAAGGGCGCTTTCGATTGAAGCCACACAAACAGATCCGGAGTTTGCCTCTACATCACAAACAACAGGAATCATTCCTGCGTCTCGGATCACATTGAGATAATAACAGGGAGAAAGCGCTGAGATAAGAACGCCGTCTTTTCGTAAAGGGTTCCTTTCCGACTCAGTTGCTTCTTCCTCATTATTTTGAGGCTCTTTCTGCTCCGCACCGCCGCTTTTAAAGAGTGATAATGCAAGAAACAGAGCAGTCACCGGACTGCGTAAAACAAGAGAATAATCAAAATGAAACTCTTCTTTTGCTATTTGGATAAGATATCGAGCCTGTTCCCCCGGGCCAATTTTTTCTTCCACAAGCACGGTAAGGACAGCATCCATTTCTTTCCGTCTGATAGTGGGAGAATAGACTTCGATTTTCATGAATGAATTAATGATCTAAAACTGAGGCTACCCTTTCGAGAACTTTTTTCCTGTCCAAGGGCTTGACAATATAGCTTTTCGCTCCGGTTAGGAGACATTTCTTTACGACATCCTCTTTTCCAAGAGCACTTACCATAATAACCTTGGCATTTTTATCGAATTCCAATATTTTTTCAAGGGCACTTACACCGTCCATAACAGGCATCGTAATATCCATCGTTACAAAATCAATAGCTCCCTGTCCGGCTTTGTATTTTTCCACGCCTTGGGCACCATCTCCCGCTGTATCCGCTATTTCAAACCCTTCGGAACTCAAAATTTGACCTAACTGCTTAGCTATAAACATCGAGTCATCAACAATAAGTACTCTATACGCATTCCCTTCAGGCTTTATCCCTGCCGGCGATTTGTCATTTACTGGTATATCACTTTTGGCAACCATCACACTGCTCCTTGATTTTTGATAAAGTTCTATTTAAAATTCCTAAAACAGATTATATAAATAATTATATGAAAATAACCAGTAATGTCAAGCCCTTGCAAGGCCCTACCGGACACCGTTATTTTTTCGTAATTTATATAATACAAGTAAGATATTATAATAAAAATACCGAAATAGCCTAAAAAAACGAAGTGGTTTTTGAAAACAAAATCCAATCCACTCCAAGCCGTTATCAAAGATCATTTTTGACGGCCTCTTTTTTTGCTTGGCAAATATGTCAAAAATATCACTGCACCACAGACGTAAACCGGCGTTTAACTTTGAATTATTTCGCGCAATCCAGCGCTCCCCGCCGGGCACGCCCTCATTTACCAAAAGCAATGAAGGGGCTGATTTCCGGATTACCTGAAGCAGGCTGTCCTCATTGTGTTTCTTAAAACAACCGGGGAAACGCCCGACAACACGGAGTTTTGGAAATGTTTCTCGGATATGTTTCTCGGATTTCGCCAGCGAAGACTTGCTTCCACCCAAAAGATACACAGTAAGCTCTCTTTTTTCAAGAATAGTAAGCAGGCGTATAATGAAATTAAAAGGCATATACCGTTCAGGAATTTTTCCTGTTAAAAAACGAGCGCCGCGCACGAGGCTTTTTGAGATAGGGATGACCAAAGCGGCACTTTTTATGTAGTCACGGTATTCTATATTGTGTCGGGCGCGAAGCAAATCCCAGAGAGACAGAAGAACAATATTTTCCCCGCCGCCGTTCTTTAATAATTCAAAAACAGCTCCCTCTACGTCATTGCACTCAAGGATATCAATAGGGACTTTTAATAATGAGATTCTTTCACCCGGTAGAGCCACCAATCTTTCTCCAATAATAAAATACGGACCGCGGAAACAGCGCAAAGCGCGGCGGTCTCGGTTCTGAGAGTTGACGTTCCCAGACTTGCGGTTTTAAATCCCCGCGATATAAAACGACTCGTTTCTTGAGCTGAAAAGCCTCCTTCGGGCCCAATGGCAAGAACTATAAAATCTGTTTTTTCTTTTAGGTAACTATGCAACGGCAAAGGACAATATTCAAGGGGGCCTTGATTGGCCGGTGGATTTTCACCCGCAGGAATATCGTGCAACGCTCCTCCCTCCGATTGTTGAGCTGCTTCCTGTTTTTCACCCGCCGCGCGAAAAATCAGCCCGAGCGCGTTGCTCCGCGTCTTTTTTATATCGTCCCAAAGCGCGAATAGTTCTTGCTCTGCCAGAACAGGGTGAACCAGGGTAGCGTGAGGGGAGCCGCTCTGTTGCCGTGCCTCACGGACAATACGCCGCCAACGTTCAAGTTGCGCGCCGCGCTTTACCGAATATTCCGATACAAAAGGGATTACCGCATCAACGCTGCATTCAGCCGCCTGCCGCACAATCAAATCCATTTTGGCACCCTTGGGCAGGGCCTGAAAGAGAAAAACAGGAGGCCCATCATCATCGTGCTCTGTGCTGTCGGTTTTTGAATAAAGCCCTAAAAGACTGCTGTCCTCAGAAACCCGGGGACTCGTTGCACTTTCTTCCCCCTGTGCCCCAAGCGTGCAATGCCGCGCCTTCTTGTCGACAGAGAGCACCGTAAGCCTGACATTTTCCCCGGAAGCAAGGAGGCCGTTAAGCGTATCCCCGCTTCGCAGACGGCGTACATTCACCAAATAGTGATAATCCGCCCCGTCAAGCTTGAAAATCCCGTCCGCTCCCGGGCCTGAATTCAGAATAAATTGTTTCAAAAAACCTACCGATTAAGATGCGTATTGTGCGTGTACATAAATTTGCTGTTATCCGTTTTATCATCAAGGTGTCACGCGAAAGTTACACGATTTTTTTCTTGTTCCACTCAGGAAGCAGTGCCTGCGGGCCTAAACTGATGGCACGCTCGACAGCGGATGCGCAGTCGGAGAGGACTCTGCTCAAGACGGGTGTTTCCTCCGGACTAAAATCCGAAAGAACCCAATCTGAAATATCGGTGTTTGCTTTTTCACCGGCAGGGCGTCCGATACCGATTCTCAAGCGCCAGAAATCCGCCGTACCGAGCGATTCCTTAATTGAACGCAAACCGTTATGCCCGCCAAGCCCGCCTGAAAATTTCAACGCAGCCTGCCCCAAAGGAAGTTCCAGCTCGTCATGGACGACCAGTATATTTTTAGCGGGGATTTTATAAAAGATCGCCGCCGCCTGCACGGACCGACCAGAAAGATTCATGTAGGTTTCAGGTTTTAAAAAATAAAGCGTGTTGGCCTCTACAGGAGTTTTACCTTTGGTAGCGCCCGGAGGAACGGAGAGGTAGTGCTGCTCTGTTTCTGCGACAAACCCATCCTTGTGCGAGGCCGAGATGCTTTCGACCGGAAGCGTGGAAAACAAGCCCTTAAAATTATTCCGCCAATAAAGAGAAAAACTAAAATTATCCGCCAGGAATCGTCCTGTATTATGCCGATTCCCGGCGTACTCACTGCCGGGATTCCCCAAAAAGACGAGCATTCTCAAGGAATTAATGGTAAACCTCCGTTTGTCCGCCTTTATGAGGCGGGCAGCCTGTCGAAGCTGCTATCCGCTGCCACTCTGAACGATAATTTCCAAAATGAGTGCTGCCGCTAAAAAAAGCATAGCCCTTTTTATTATTCCTGTTAAGTATTACAATAGGAGCGTATAATATGAACGGTTTAACTCATTTTGATGAAACGGGAAACGCATGTATGGTGGATATTTCCGGCAAAGCTGTCACCGGACGTATGGCACGGGCAAAAGGCTCAATACACATGCAAAAAGAAACTCTTACGATGATAAAAAGCGGGAACGCTAAAAAAGGTGATGTTCTTGGTATTGCACGGATAGCCGGTATCATGGCGGCAAAAAAAACATCCGACTTGATACCGCTCTGCCATCCCCTTAATTTTAACAGCTGTGTTATTGATTTTAATATCATCGACAGCGGTCAATTTCGAGATTGCTCCTGCCCCCAAGAATCGACCCCGAATTCGTCTGACACGGGGATTGTTGAGGTCGTCTGTACCGTTACCCTTTCCGGCAAAACAGGCGCCGAGATGGAGGCGCTTACCGGTGTTTCCGTTTCGCTGCTTACGATTTATGATATGTGTAAAGCCGTTGATCGCAGTATGGTTCTTTCTGATATCAGGCTGGAAGAAAAATCAGGCGGCAAAAGCGGGCATTTCCATGCAGCATACATGCATAGTCAAGATTAAGACCCGCGGAAAATATCGTTTTACTTCTGTCTGTATCGTGTTTGAATTACATTCAATTCGTAGCCGTAAAGTGGTTTAAAATGCCATGAAACAGCCGTTTTGGATGTTTTTCACGGTTTTGTAACATATATCCATTCACAATGCTATCCTGAACAGAGCGATTCAGGGCAGTTTCAAGCATTAACACCACATGTTAATCGACTACGAATTGAAGTTGCGTTGACAATGCGCTTCAAATCCGCTTGCAATATGAGATTAGCGGTGATATGATAAATGCAACAAAAAACCTGAAATTTTCAGGAATGTGTCCTCCATGGCGGCGTAAAAAGAAGGAGGAATTTTATATGTTTTGTTCAAATTGTGGAGAAAAACTAGATGATGGGACAAGATTCTGCATTAAATGCGGAACAAAAGTTGAGGAGGATACGCCTGTTCAGCCTGCGTCGCAACAACAAGCCTACCCGGTAACGAAGAAAAGCACATGACAGTATTTTTGTGATGCAATAAGAAAATATGCGGTTT
The DNA here is from genome assembly GCA_031284645.1 of Spirochaetaceae bacterium. Taxonomy (GTDB): domain Bacteria; phylum Spirochaetota; class Spirochaetia; order Treponematales; family Breznakiellaceae; genus JAITXS01. Next base: position 8,978 of record JAITXS010000043.1, read on the forward strand.
TTCAAGGGCGTGCTCGCCGTAGCGAGTATTGGTATTTTATCCTATTTTATGAAATTTTCTATATACTGTGTTTGATTATTGACAATGTCGCAGGACTTCTTGTAACAGAAGATGTAGGCGTACTTTCTACATTAGTTAGCCTTGCATTATTATTTTATGCTGGTACAACCGGGCAAAACCGGTTCGGGGCAGGCCCCCAAATAAATCAATAGGAGATGATTTATGTTTTGCAAAGAGTGTGGTACGTCAATTAAAGAATACGCAGGACATTCGGGAGACGCTGCCGGCCAATACCGAAGATTTACATCATGCGGTTTCCCGCATGAAAACGGTTGAAATTTTTGACTGCAAAGAAGACGGGGGGGTACTACGCGGCGCGGTATGAAAACGCAAAAGGCGAAGCCGGTCCGTGGAGTGATATTGTTATAGCGATAATTCCATAGGGCGGATTTAGACACGGAGGTAACTAACAGAGTATGAAAGAATCAATCCTCATTAAAAATTTTGGTCCAATCAAAGAGATAGAGATAGGTGACATACGTCCATTTACTGTGTTTATTGGTGAATCCGGAAGCGGAAAAAGTACAATTATGAAAGTGCTTGTTTTATTCCGTTGGATATATAAAATGCTCAATATCCGCTTCTATCTAAAATATGCAAAAATATCCCATTCACCTTTTAAATTTGATTTTAAGCCATATTTAAGTAACAATGGCATTTTGGACTATTTACGGCCAGCTTCCGAAATACTTTATCAAAACGGTGAAACCATAATTCATTACAAAACCGCTCTCAGAACATCTAAAACAGTTCCTGAAGATGAAATAAGTCTGGAAAAAATGGCATTTATTGGAGATAGGAGAAATATAATCCCTGATATTCTTGCAAACAAGGTCGATATACGTGATGATTTCTTTTTGAAAGAAACGTATGATGATTTCTTGCTTGCTTCGGATCCTATAAAGGAGCTGTCTATAGATTATTTAAATATTCAATATTTCAGAAAACAAACTAATCTGGGTATGAAATATTTTATAAAAGGAGATGATTATACTATCAAGTTTGAAGATGCATCTTCAGGAATGCAAACCGTTGTGCCGCTTTCTTTAATTATTGAACGTTTTGCCAACCATTATGATTTTGCGAAACAATTCAATGATATTATTTTCAGATATATGTCGAGAAGCGATAGTCTAAAGGACTTTAGGGCAGGGTTAAATATTGGGGACATTAAGCACAGGAACATACACATTCATATCGAAGAACCGGAATTGAGCCTGTATCCCGAGAGTCAGCGGAGTTTGATTGACTTTATCGTAAACCGCTGTTTTATTCAGGATCATAACGGTTACAACATGACCGTTATGATGGCAACACATAGTCCATATATTGTCAACCATCTAAATTTGCTTATTATGGCTGGAAAAAAAGGAATATTAGAAAACAACGCTTCATTGTTGTTTGAAAATGTCAACGTATTTGAAATAATAGATGGATATTTGGTAGATTTGAATCGAGTGGACAAATATATTATTGACTCTCGTTCGTTATCAGAACCTATTTCAAATATATATGAACGTTACAACGAATTGGGTCAGTGATACTATGAATAGTCTATTATCAACGTGTTTTATACCTTATCTTAATAGCAGCTTAAGACCGCCTGTTGTATGTACTCCGGTGGCTGTAGCATCCATTAGAATCGAAATTATTAGTGCCCCTATATTTGACATCCAAGACAAGAAAACAACTATTCAACAGCCCCAGAGAAACGGAAGTGCAACATATAATAATCCTACGAAAAAGACGGTTGCGGTTATTGATTATGAACATTTTTTAAATCTGCAACCACATCAACCTGACTGTACGAGTGACAAAGATGTTATTAAAAAATTAGAGCTAAAAAAGCCGGATTTTATTGTTTATGAATTAGGAGGAACATCATTTTTTTTCATAAATGAACTTTCACAAAGTTCTAAACCTAGTAATAAAAGATCTGTTGCCATAATTCAGATGCGTAATGCTTTGTTTCATTTTAGTAAAGTCCCCAAAATAAAGCAATTTATGGATAACTTTAATAAAAAGTGCTGTATTTTTTCAAATAGATCAAATAACGTAATAATGCCGGATTTTGCAAATTCTTTTAATTCGCCTAATACTTTTTTCCCGGAACCTGATGTTAGGCCAGACAAAATAATTAATCGATTAGGATTCGAATTGATAGAAACGGCAAATATAGATATTTAAAGAAAAATAATATTGTATAAAAGAGTCCCCGTGTGTCGTCCATCGCGTACGGCGTTGTTGCAGGTTTTTTGTTGCTACGCTCGACCTTGAAATCGGGTTGCAGTTTAGGGCGCAAAAAACATCGTTTAACACATGGTTTACGCACGACAAACGCATTTAGATTTTACAGAAAAGGACATCACAAAGGGAATTCTGATTTAACGCTGAGTTGTATTGTGTTCGTCTGACAAGGGGATTGTTGAGGTTGTCTGCACCGTTACCCTTTCCGGCAAAACAGGCGCCGAGATGGAGGCGCTTACCGGTGTTTCCGTTTCGCTGCTTACGATTTATGATATGTGTAAAGCTGTTGACCGCAGTATGGTTCTTTCCGGTATCAGGCTGGAAGAAAAATCAGGCGGCAAAAGCGGGCATTTCCATGCAGCATACATGCATAGTCAAGATTAAGACCCGGGAAAATATCGTTTTACTTCTGTCTGTATCGTGTTTGGATTGCATTACCGGGAAAAAGTTTATACCCAAGACGCCCCCTGTCAGGAGGCCGGCGCGGCCTGATTTCGCTTGGGTTTTAGTTTCCGGGCAACTATCCTTTTTCGGCTGGAAAAATTGGTAGGCACTGCGGCTCACGTGATGCCTAAAAATAAAACCTAGCCGAAAAAGCTGATGACCAAGAATTAAAAACCTGGCCCAAAATATAATAGGTCTACAGAAAGGTAGATCAGAATGGGGTTAGATATGCATAG
>JAITXS010000057.1 GCA_031284645.1 Spirochaetaceae bacterium
CTTGAAAAAGCGCTTGGAAAAGCCGTAAACTGGTGTATCGAACATGATATTTTAAAAGATTTTCTGGAAGAAAACTCTACGGAGGTTAACAATATGCTATTTACCGAATGGAATTGGGATGATGCTCTGGAAGTTGCCCGCGAGGAAGGCAAAGAAGAAGCACGTGCGGAAGGCATTGAAGTGGGTATTGACAGAGGCATTGACAACTTTTACGAGCTTCTTGAACAGGGATACGCTCCCAAAGAAGCCAGGGAAATGCTCAAAAATAAAAGTAGGGTAGAGGGTTTGGTAATACCGCCCCTGCCCTATAAGCCTTTACCCACGTTCCTCATTTTCAGGTGTAAAAACCAATCAAAGATGATAGCGCCTGCAGATTGACAATGGCCACGACCAAAAGCGCGTATTTAAAAATAAGATCGGAATCCAGACAAAGTTTTATTTCGTTTAGTTTAGCGTTGTTAATTAGTAATTTAAATCTTTGACCAAAACGAATCGTATGTATGTTAATACAGAGCGCGAGTAATATAGAAACAGGGATAAAATAGCGTCCCTGAATACCTTCAATGATAGAGCTGCCGACAACAGTCCACTGGATATACAAACTTGTCGCAATTAATATAATTACAGACAGAGAGATAAACAAAAACAGGCGCAGCAATTTTTTATACTCGTGGTGTTTATAATGTTCGGATAGCAATACGAGAAACAGAAAGACTTTGTAAGCGCTAATAAAATAATGATTCACACTGATCATTGCCCAAGTTAAATACTGTCCCATAAACATAACGAAATATCCTTTGAAATTTGCAGTATATGTGTCTAAAAGAATTTTGATATATTCGACCGGATGTGTAACAATATATTTGAACTGCCCGGCAGGATCAACATCGGGTCTGTAATCCGAGAGGAATCCTTTTGCCAATCCAAGCCAGATAAGATTCAGGACAACACAGAGCAAAAGCAGCGAAGCAAGAAATAGAGTGCGGCTTTTTTTTGAACTGAAACAGGATACGGGGAGTAAAAAGATTAAAAGCACTAAAGGCAGATAAACAACTTTTACGAGGCTCAAAAAAACAGCTATCAGTAATATACCGGCTTTGCCGCACAGCCCTCGTTTTTCTTCTTTGTTTAACGAATACGCAAGGATAAGAGCTGTAAAAGCAAATGCAAGGGTGTTTGCCAGAGAGTCTCCGGCAAGGGATACGGCTTCCTGAAAAAACACCGGCGTCATTGCCAGCATAAAGAAACTTTTCTGTTTTACCGGTATTTTTTTTATCGCAAAAGTTAATACGAACAAAGACAGAACAAAGGCGGAAAAACGGGCGGCATACATCAGTAACAAAGTACGATCCGTAAAAGCAGAGGCTATCTTAAGTCCTATTAATTGGAATGTATATGTTGCAGGTGAATACAAAGCAGCCCCCGCAAACCAGTACGACATCTTCTCATTCCTGTTTATCTGTATGTTCCGGTTATGCGCTAAATCCGTATATTTGCCGTTAACGGAATCTATATCCAGTATTAGTCCCTGCGGCATACTTCGTCCTCCGCCGGCTTCGGAGACAAGATGTCCTTCGGCAATTTCAAAAATACGAAACCAGTGCGTCATTTCATTGGGAATACTCCACATGCGGAACAAAAGCAGATAGCTTAGTCCGAACAGGAGAAAGAAAATAAAAAATATTTTATGTATCGCGAGCCGATTGTAATTAAAAAAGACAAAGCCGCCTATTAAAATAAGCGCAAGGGTTAAAACATGGAATCCTGTTAAAAACAGTACATAAACAAAAGGATGTTTGGTAAGAGCCCACACTAATTTTCCGTCAAGTAAGCTTGCCGTATTGATAAAAATTAAAATTGCCACAACGGCAAAAACCAAAAATACAAGAAACGAAAATCTTATTTTATTATCAGGCTTCATGCAGATGGATTTGAGCCTCTCCGGTTTAATACCCAAAATCATAACTAACAGCGGCAAAAACGATACGAGTCCGCAAAGCGACAAAACGAGAAAGCGCATATTCCATTTTGTTACAAAAAAAACATCTTCCTGAATATTACACTTTCGAATATAAGCGAGAATCTTTACACAAGAGAAGCGCAGATGCGGTACAAGGGCCGCCGCGCATAATAGAGAGGCAAGCAGCAAAAAAACGACTGCGAGTCGTTTATAATTTTTTATCATAATACCCCTACTTTTTTGAATAATTTACCAGTACAAGCCCCGCAATAATAAAAACAATACCGGCACTCTGCGTTAAGGTAGTTTTTTCATGAAAAATAAAAAGTCCGCCAAGAACCGTTAGAACAACGACAATTCCGTTTAAAACCGGAAAAATAAACGAAAGATTGTTGTTTTTTATTAAAAGCAGCCAAATTAAAAAACTGAACGCATAGCAAATAATGCCTGCAAAAGCAAGCCACGGGATTTGAGAAGAGAGTTTGTGTTTTTCAAAATTAACAGTTATACAGGCGCTGTTAGCTTTGAATAAAAAAAGTCCGCTAAGGGTAAATACAAGATAGAGGATGGCTAATACGGACTGCTTCATATTTTTTCCAGTTCCCTTACACGTTTTTCTAACAGAGCGATAATTTGAGTTAATTTGTATATTCGACTATTCATGTGGGATACAATTACCGTAAGCGTCAGAATTATAAGTATTGAAAACATTCCGGCAAATAAAAATATTGTATTGACCGGAGTTGCGATGTCGATGAGCGCACCGACACATACAACGATACCGGGGAACAGGGAAATGATCAGCATTAAAAATGCAGATAGCATCCAAACCAATGAATATTTCAAGTTCAAGCGTTTCTTTATTAAAAGACGCATAATAATAAAAAGAAAGCCTGTTACGCATAAAATCAGAAATATTCGCAGATTAAAACTTATCATTTTTTTGTATTCCTATGCGGCAAATAGTCAACGCAAGCAAAACTTTAAGCATATAATATACTGAACGGACAGCGTTAATTGACGACACGCCGCCGCTCCTTTCCGCCATTACTACAGGCAGCTCTAAAACTCTATACCCTGTTAATACTGCTGAAACAATCGCTTCCGGTTCGGGATAATCCTGTGCATATTCGCCTGAAAAAAATTGAATAAGTTTTTTATTTACGGCTCGAAAGCCGCTTGTTGTGTCGGTAATGCTTGCCCCGCAGCAAATTTTTATGACAGACTTTATGAGCTTAATTCCAAAACGCCGTATAAAGGATGTTTGAAAACCTTGTCTCTCGATAAACCGGGAACCAACTACCATATCAACAGTGCCGCTTGTAATCGGTTTTATTAATTTTTCAACATAAGCCGGATCGTGCTGGCCATCACCGTCTATTTGTACCGATATATCATAATCATTCTGATACGCATAAATATATCCGCACTGAACGGCCCCGCCTATTCCCAGATTTACCGGTAAATCAATTATATTATAATTATTTTTATAACATATCGCTGCGGTATCATCTTGTGAACCATCGTTTACTATTACATAATCATACTGCGGATAGTTGTTTATTATATTCTCTACAACGAGCTTTATGTTTTTTGATTCGTTATACGCCGGTATGATGATTAAAATCTTAATTTATATCCCCCTGATCGTATTTGTCTGTTCAAGCTGTCGCCGGAGCCGCTTGGCCCCGGCAACAGGAGCATTGTCCCGTCTTTCCTTAATTGACGACAGGCGGCGACCATAGAGAAGTGGCAGGTGGTATCCATTTTGGTTCTTGAACTTCGGCATAATCTTCAGCTTTTTTTAATGCTTCTGTATAAACAGCCCATTCTCTCTGGGCCTGCGCGAGTTCGTCTTTGATACCTGGATTCGTTATATCCTGTTCCGCAAGATTTTTTTCAGCGATATAAGTGTTCTCCAGTAATTCATACTTACCAGCAAGCCTAAGATAATACTGTTGATATTCCGCTTGAGAACCTATAGGCCCGCCCAAAATAAATTCGTGCGTCGCGTTATTATACCCATCTATAACGCTAAATGGTACTTCGTCAACAGTAACATTGAACGTACCTGTCCAATCAGTTTCTGTCGTTGCTCCGTTGACAACGATTGCTTTTATCGTTACTACGCCTACCCTGTTGTCCGGAAAGGAGACTGTGCCATTCGGCTCTACTTTTCCAATGCCATTATTGGAGACAATTTCCCACTTGATAGTCTTGTTTGTGGCATTGGCGGGCTCTACTTTTACCCCATTCAGCGGAAGACTGGTTTTCCCGAATCCGTAGTGCGGCACGCCGGTAATACTGCTCACCGGAACAAAATCCGATGTCTTGTCATCCTGTTCCTTGTCATCCGGTATAGCATCTCCCTTATCCTGATTCACCGCTGTTGGATTGTCATGTACATCCACTGTGCATCCGATAAACATCACCGCCGCCACCACCATTAAGCCCGATACCAACGCTAAAATACGCGTTTTTCTTTTCATTTTCTGCCTCCTAAAAATTATCCTGACGCCGTATTTCACGGTGTCCTGTGCGAGCTTCGCGTCTATATATAAAAAAACCGCAAAACGCGCAGAGGGGCCGGAGATACATATTCTCCGAGCCCTCTGTGTGTTCTGCGGCTATGTCTGACTGAGATTTTCAACTTAAATTCTTGAATTCCCCTGTTAGGGGCAGAGGTAACAAGTACCAGCCTTTTTATTTTCCTCATACTTGAATTTATTAATGTTGCAACCATTTTGTCAACAATAATTCTGAATTTATTTTGCAATCGTAAAGAAACTGCCATAATCGGAAGGATTTTAACTACCAGGGAGCCGGAGACTTGGAGAGATTCCGCGCTGACTGCCCTTTCTTTTTCTTGAGTTTTTATATTGAAATTGCTGATTTCCCCAAAAAGGGGCTTGACAAAGGTTTTTTGACTTAAATAATTACTTGGGTATTGGGTATTGGGTATTGGGTATTGGGGCTAGCGCTGCAAGCTGCCGCCGATAGAGGATCTCTCACCACTTTTTTTCTCATACTTTTAGTGTATAATATATGTCGTTTTTTGTCAAGCTAAAAAAGTGGTAATGTCAACGCAACGTGAAAATGTCCCCTTTTTTACCAACATGAAAATGTCCCCTTTAGGGAATTAAGCCGCATTGCCAATATGGTCTTTATGTTCCTGTTTTTCCAACTCCTTAACA
>JAITXS010000066.1 GCA_031284645.1 Spirochaetaceae bacterium
CAGGTTGATTTTGATATGGGAAGCTCTGCGACCGATGTGCAAATGGCACTGCGCCCAATGCGCTTTAATTTTTATGGGATCGTAAAGCCGTTTTCAAGCAGACTTTTGCTCCTCCGGCCGGAGCTCGGCTTTTCGATAAAATACGTGGGAACAAATTCGCACTATACAACCTTTAACTGGGGCATTGAGGGGCAGCTTAACTTACCCATGATTTTTTCCGTGACACTCGGAACAAGGCTTTTTGAAGATGTATGGAGTAACCATCTCGGTCTGATCTTTGATTTTCGCATCTTTGAGCTTGATCTGGGAGTGGCCTTCCGCGGCTCAAGTTTTCAGAGTAGCTGGCAGGGGAAAGGCTTGGGCGCAATGGTAGGTTTTAAATTCGGATGGTAAGAAGTAATATTAATAATATCCCAATTTAGAATATGGACAAAACAAAACAAAATCCGCTCAACCGGCTTTTGCTGGGCATATTAATCGTCTTACTTGTTATAGTTGCCGTGTTTAGCCTGAAAGCCTTAGTCTTTACGCCAACGGAGGAGAAAGACCCTGTTCCGGTCGAAGTCCGGGAAAACGCACGCAGACCGATTGATGATATGCAGAAGGGCAGTTCCTCACTCAAAACATTCGCCGGTCTTGGAAGAATCCGCGCCTCGTTAAAACCCGAAGGGAACAGAATAACGCCGGAAACAGTGGTGATTGAGCCTTACTTCCCCTACGACAGCGCGGACAGAGCCTTTTCCGAGGAGCTTGCCTCGCATATACATGATTTTCGCTCCGTAACCGGTGATTTTTTTTCCGCTCTGCCGTCTTCAAGTTTTCTGTTAAAAGACGAAGAGTCTCTTAAAAATGAGCTTTTAAAGCGCTACAACAGTTTTCTTCACCTTGGGAAAATCGAAACACTCTACTTTACGGATTTTATGATACTTGATTAAGAAAGGGCATGGCATGGAATTTCTGATAAGACCAAGCCCCTCTACCCAAAAGCAAGGATAGTAGGGTTAAGGGTAGAGGGTATAGAAATGGTCAGAATTCGCCCTTCTACCCCGAAGCTGGGGGAAAGGAGAATTGGAGATGATGTAAAGGCTGTCTGATAAAATCTAGACCCATACCCTATGCCCCTATTTCGCCCTATTGCACCCTATACCGACATAGTTCCGTATCTCTGCAGCAAGATAAAACGATCCTGTGCCCAAAACAGGGAGTTTTTTTTCGCACGCTGTTTTGATCGCATAATGGACAGCACTTTCAGTATCCCTGATGAATTCAATTTTTTCAGAATTTTGCCCTGCAATGCTCTTGAAAATCGCAAAAATCCTTTCAGGATCGCTTGGCTTGTATGTTCCGGGCCGCGTAATAATAATTTTTGAAAAATACGGAAGCAGGATGCGGGCCATTGATTCGCTGTCTTTTCCTTCCGTGCAGCCGAAAATAAGCAGACCGCCTTCACCATAGAGGGAAAGCCATGTTTCCACGCAGAGCTTGACACTGAGAGCGGTATGCGCGCCATCTACAATAATATCAACGGGGGGCGGCGTCCCTTTACTGTCCGCGAAAAGCCCCGATATATTTTCAAAACGGGCAGGCAGACTGACTGTGGCTGCCGCTCTTTGTATTGTTTCAGCAGAAATATCAGGGAAAGCTTTTTTTACGGCAAGAGCGGCAAGAGAAGTGTTTTTTGCCTGAATCTCGCCGGAAAGCCTAATCGAAAATTCCAGGGGGAGGGCAAAAAATTCTTTTGTTTTATCAACAAGAGTCCAGTTTGTGCCGTTTTTTGTTACGCTTATGTTTTTAAGCACAACAATATCGGGGAAATAATAGAGCTTTGCGTTTTGCTCCCGCGCTCTCTTAACAAATACCTCAAGCGCATCCCTACCGTCTTGATGTGTTTGTTCTGCCAGGATAAGCGGGTGATTTTTTTTTATGATACCCGCTTTTTCCCGCGCTATTTTTTCAATTGTGCTGCCAAGTATGTCGGTGTGTTCAAGCTCGATCACCGTAATAACTGAGACAAGACTTTGCACGATATTTGTAGGATCAAGGCGTCCGCCCATCCCTGTCTCCACGGCAAGCGCATCGGCCCCCGCTTCTTTCGCACATAAAAAATAGTACAGAGTAAGCAGTTCGAAAAACGTCGGCAGAGGATTGCCGTCGGAAACGGTCTTTAATGCTTCGTATTCTTTTGAACTGGCATTTGTGATCTTTTCCGTAACCTGGCGCAAGTTGTTTCCCGCCCTTATATAAACAGATTCGTCAAAAAAATCGTTGTTTAAGCTTATTCGCTCACGGTATTCGACAACATGGGGTGAAAGATACCGTGCGACACATTTACCTGCCTCGGCAAGCATAGCGCTTGCCATTGCCGTAACGGATCCTTTGCCTTTGGAGCCTGCCACATGAATTGCCGGTGCGGATTTTTCAGGATTCCCCGCGGCACGGGCCATAATCTCCATACGTTCCGCTCTCATACTTGGCGGACGGCTTCCCTGTTCCATGTTGACAAACTGCCCTAGCCAGCTAAACACTTCATCCGATGATGAGAAAGAAATTTGATCGAGCACTTTGATTTTCCGGACCTATTCTCTATTTTTTAAGGCATAGAAGATCTTGGCAAAATCCACTGTTTCGGGGATGTCGTGGGCGCGGATAATATGAGCGCCTTTGCAAAGCGCGTAGCCCTCAGCAGAAAGCGTACCGGCAAGGCGCTCTTTTACCGGACGCCCGATTATCTCTCCGATTACGCTTTTACGGGAAAGCGCGATAAGAGAAGGATATCCAAGCTCAACAAAGCTATCAAAATGGGCAATTAAGTCAAGATTGTCTTCCTGCCGTTTACCAAAACCTATTCCCGGGTCAAGAATAATACGATGAGGCGGAATACCGTCCGCTTCCGCTTTTTTTGCCGCTTGGGTAAGGTAGTGAGTAATCTCCTGAATGACATTCCGGTAAGATGGCTTGTCCTGCATATTTCCGGGGACGCCCTTTTTATGCATTAAAACTATGCCCGCACCATACTCTGCGCATAGCGATCCGATTTCAGGAGCGTCCTCCAGAGCGGATATATCATTTATGATATCAGCTCCGGCGTCCAGAGCGTAGCGGGCAACTTTGTATTTACGGGTATCAATCGAAACGGGCAGATTGGAGTTTTTCCTAAAAAGTTTGAGGGCCGGAATGAGCCGTTTGATTTCCTCTTCTTCGCTAATATAGTTCGCGCCCGGACGGGTCGATTCCGCTCCAAAATCAATAATTGCCGCCCCGTCCTTCTCCGCCCGGAGCGCACGTTCACACGCTTCCTCTGCGGAAGCGTTATGACTTTCAGGATAAAAGGAATCTTCCGTGCAATTGACAATCGCCATCACAAGGGGTATGTGCAAAAAATCAAGCTCTCTGCCGCACGGCAAATCCATTGTTTTTAACATAAGCTGAATCGAACTTATTCGGGTAATCCGAAGAAGCGGTTGGAATTTTCCCAGAGGGCATTGGCGGCCTCTTCATCACTTATATTAAACATCTGAGCAATACGGGCACCTGTTAAAGGCAGGTATTTCGGGTAATTACGCTGTCCGCGGTATTGGGCAGGCACCATGAAAGGGCTTTCGGATTCAATAAGTATCCGGTCAAGCGGCAGCACGGCAACGGTTTCGTGCAGGTTACGCGCATTCCGGTAGGTAAGGTTTCCTGCAAAAGAAAAGTACAGATTGAGTTTAAGCGCTTTTTTCGCATATTCGGCGTTTTCTGAGTAACAGTGAAGGACGCCGCCTTTCGGAGGAAGCCTGTCACGGAGGATTTCAAGAACATCACGCCCTGCATCACGATTATGAATGATAACCGGCAGATCAAGCCGACTTGCGAGATCAAGCTGAGTGATAAAAAGTTCGATTTGTGTATTTTTATCACCGAATTTATGATAATAATCAAGTCCAATTTCCCCGATCGCAATGACGCGGGGAAGCAGGACGCTTTGTTTTATCGTTTGAAGCCAATCTTTACCCGGATTTTGAACCTCGGAAGGGGAAACACCAACAGCATGATAAACATGCATCGCAGACTTCAGATTATCGTAGACTTTAACAAAGTCATGAAGGCTGTTGCAAATAGACATAATCCTTGAGACGCCGGATTGACGAGCCTCTTGCGTAATAAGAAGTTGTTTTATAGGATCTTCATCTATAAGCCCAATATGGGCATGAGTATCAAAATACTGCATGGCTTTATCCAAAAGATGTTTCTATCGCCGCACCTCTTTAAAAGGAAGCGGATTGAATCTATCGGCGTTTCTGTATAAAAAACGCCTCCATGATCATACCTTCTCGATCCCGAGTTATTTTACCCGACATTCAAGAATATGTCAAGCCCTAAATTTACAGCCTGTTCTAATAAAATCTAAACCCTATTACCCTCTACCCAAAACCCTATTATACACTTATAGTGCACCGCGTGGCTTTTGCCACAACAAACGCATGAAAAAAAAGTGCTATACTAAACTCGGGTTAATTTTGGGAGGGTTAAGTAGATGAACGAGGTATTATCATTCATGGAAACGCTGGAAGATAATCGGCAGCAATGGAAAATCGAACATAAACTGAAAGACATAGTGGTCGTTGTGCTGGTAGCGACATTGGCAAACTGCGATGATTGGGTAGAAATGGAGCTGTGGGCAGAAGCAAACGAAAAACTGCTGAAACGATATGTGCCGTTAACGAACGGGATTCCCTGACATGACACGATACAGCGGGTAATGGCAAGCATCCAGCCTGAAACATTCAGAAAACTAACGGAAACATGGCAAAACATGCTGAATAAGGGCGAAGGAGAGAAGCTCAAGCAGATATTGGCGATAGACGGGAAGACAATTCGGGGAAACGGGAATAAAAATCAGGATCCATTGCACATAGTATCGGTGTGGTCGAAGGGAAAGGGGGTTTGCTTTGGGCAAAAGTCGGCAGACAGCAAGGGGAAAGAGATACCGATGATAAAAGCGCTGCTTGATGTTGTGGGGAAAATCAGCAATTTCAATATAAAATCTCAAGAAGAAATGACCCAAGGGAAATCGGGATATCTCCGCCTTCTCTTGGTTTTTTATTTTGGCAGACGGCATGAAACAGCGCGTTACGAAGGGTAAAACCCCGAATCAAGGAGAATAGGGTCTTGGGTATGGGTAGGGGCTTTCTCATATGGCTAAACCCTATTACCCCAGACCCAAGACCCTATTAACAAGTCTAAAAGGGACGTGAGGATGAAAATGAAAATCGGATTAGCGACAGCGTTGCTGCTGGCAATAACGGGCATAAGTGCCTAGGGACAGGAATCCGGAGAGATTAGCGTGGGGGCCCTTTTAGAGGGGAACTTAAGCGGGCGGCGCGGTATGAGTATGGCAGGGGGACTTATCGCCGGATACGGCTTAACCGAGCGCTTTACCGTAGGTATCAAGAGTTCGTACGGGAATGATTTCGGTGGACTCGGGATATTCGAGGCTATAGCATACGGAAGGTATTATATAGCGCTTAAAGGTGATTTAAGCAGAGAATAGATTTAAGAAAAGAAGCGAATAGGCGGGATTTAGCAAGTTTTTTGGGGAATTATCGGGAAAGCATTTGAAATAAATATTTCACATTATGTAATAAAAAGCGCCTGCCGGATTCCGCCGTATAAAGCAAAAATCAGTTACCAAAACTATGCAAAAAATATTCCGCATTTTTGCCAAATTTACTCTTTCTGTTTACGGAATAATATCCACCGAACCCAGGTGATTTACGATATATTTTCACGCAATTCATCGTATTTTTTCTAAAAGTAAAATTGCTGGCGTATTTGAAATCATGCTTGCAAAAAGATAAAAACTTTTATAATATTTAGACAAGGCGGGGTATTGTGCTGATGAAAAGCCAAGACTCGTTGAGACCCTTGAATGGAATAGCTGGTAACGGCTATGGCCTGCCAGACAACACCCTGCTTATTTTATTCTATGCAATTTCGTAACAATCCTTTTATATTCGGAAGCTTCCCCTGAAATCGGTATGGTTTGTATATTATCAATTACTGGACTAAGAATAGCTGAACCACGTCCGCCAGTCTTTTTAATTGGAGTTACCGTAATTTTTGAGACTTGATTTTCAGAATGTGGAAAGATGTAAATTAGATTTTTTGTATTGTCTTCAAAATAAACCTGTCCGTACATAAGTACGTCTATAATTACCCTAGCTCCGTTTTTACCGATAGCGTTTCCTGCCGTTCCGTGCCGAATCGCTTTTGGCCCGTTCAATAGACGTGCTTCAAGAGCGATAGTAACACTGTCTCCTATTTCAATCCCTGCATTCTTTTTTAACCATACCGCAACGTTGCCTTCTACAAATCCCGCAGGTGTTGCGCGATAGCCTTGTATAGCGCCGCTATAAGAATTTTTTATAAATGCATCGAAATTCTGCCGCCAGATTTTATTTGTGAGGATAGTTTTTGCAACGGCTTCAATATCCGGATGGAATGATCCGTCTGATCTTCTTTGCATAAATGAATCGAATAGAGGAATGTCGCGGCCTGCCCTGCCGACATTGCTGTTGAAAGCGGGGTCTACCCCATACGGAACTTTTTCTATAGTCCCCTTGCGATTATTGAAGTATGACACATATCTTGTTTGCGGCGCGGTTATTTTTGCATCGACATGATAGCCGTCATTGTCTTCGATTGACGGAGGAACATCAAAACCATCACGGCGTAATTTTTCAGCGCGATTTTCGGTTATTGCTTGCGTCCAACACTGGCATCCCCAGCCATTCGGCGGATAATGAGAATTCCACCACGAGTCATTTTTGGGGAGGATAAGGCTGTCCCATGAGAGATGTTTTTTGCGATGTTCTTTTGAATTACCAACGCGATACATAAGATATGGGTGTATATCAGAGTTTTGCGAACGTTCCCATTTGCCCTGCTGATAGGCGCTTCTAAGATTAGTTTGATATATAACTTTTAATCGACGGTCGCTGCTTAACTGGGCCTTGACCATTTCATTTGTAAGCGGGTCTATCATTTCTTTTTTACCCCACCAACCTTTTGACTGCAAAGTTGGCCGCAGTTCTTTTTTAAAGTGTTCAAGCGTCCATCCTTTTTCGGCGGCACTTTCTACTGCGCTGTGAATATCTTTTAGAATATCCATTTGCATTGCTTCGGCAACGGTAAAATTTGTAGTGTGTTCTTCATTCCGAATATCTTTATATGAAAAGTTTTTAGATGCAGGGAATGGACTGCCATCCGCACCGACACGGATTTTATTTTTTAGAAAAGCCGCAATTTGTTTAGGAACGATCATTTTTCAAAATCCTGCTGACCTTGCACACGCGCCTTAAATGTCGATACAGCAATAAGTTCTGCAATTTTTTCAGGTTGCCATTCAGATGCTAATTTTTCAAGTTCTTTTTTGAATGTATTCAAATCTGTTGATTTATCAAGGGCGCGTTCCAGCACACCAGCTACATCATCTGTGATCTCTACGAATGCATTGTTATTAGTGTCAACTGTATCCCCGCCGCCGTTTTGCGCTTCATTATTTAGTGCAACAGAACTATTGATGTGCGGCATTTCATAATTTGACGTAGGCGGTGTTAAAATATCATCATTATCAGATGGGGCGGCAAGTCCCAGAATATTAAGCACCTGCGCTTTATCTACTTCCAATCCAAGCGGCACAAGTTTTACAATAGAGTCTACAATAAGCTGAACGTTTTTTGTTTCAACAAATTTAGTTTTAATTCTTGGATATGCATCCCGCTCGCCGAAATTGAATTTAACATAAGGGATTACAATGTCTCGGTTTATTGTCTGATCAAACTGAAGCGCATCGGCACGGCAAATATCCTGCCGCACTTGTTCTTGCCCTTGCTGATTGCCAAGCGCACCTGCCGTTCCATCCGTACTTGCCGTCTGACCTAAAACAAGTTTGGATATTTCTTTGTTTACCCATTCAGCCATTTCTTTGTAGACTGCGCTATTTACACCTGTTGTTTTCGATTCTATAATGTCAAGTACCATCGAATCGGGAACTACCGCGCCGACATCACTTCCGATTGCTGCTACAGCATGGCGCAATGTTTTAATATCTTCCTCGCTGGCTTTTTTCCCATATTTGCCGATACGGATTGGGTAACCGAAACGGTCTACAAAAGCTGCCCAGCTAGAAACATCGTAAGTTTTTAGGAGCCAGTAAAAAAGCGCGGTAAAAGAAAGTCCGCTGGTAATTTGGACTCCTGCAAGAAGGTTCGGCTCGTGTACGATAAATTTATACGGTTCAAGCGGAGCGAGTGCGTTGCCTTGTGGTTCACGCAAACACAATGCCCCGCTATTTTTATCATAAGCGAACCATCGCGGGTCTCGGAATAAGAAATTTTGCGGTTTCCATCGTTTGCCTTTTATGTCCCATAAAATTTCATTTACAGAAAAACCTTTACCAAGAGCATCAAGCGCGTTTTTGCGTAGATCCATAAGCTCAGAATGTTTTAATATATCTTCCTCCACCGCCTCTGCTATTTCTTTGTCTTCCGTATTTTCATTTGCCGCTTGTACAAACATATCAAGACCTTCTACGGCATGTTTGCGTGTAGATAAAACACTGCGGTAATGTAAATCGCGCTGTTCGATCTCTCGAGCTATTTCAAGGTATATATCCGGTATATCACCGGCACGGACATCGTTTAGTATTTTCGCGAGGCGTTCCGGTGTTAGTCCGTTTACAAGATTATTACTCCAAAGAGAACGATTGGAGTTAGCGACTGAAAAAGCGTGTTCAGATTTTAAGCCTGGCAAATTCACGCATACTTTACCGATTGTATCGGCAGTGGCACACTTAATTTCTTTTAATCCCATAAATTATTTCCTGTTATACGGTATAGATTTTCAGTTTTTACCGGCGCATATTTATACGGATGGTAACTTTTTTCTTCATCTTCAAGCATTGCGTGATTTGCCATGAGCTTTGCAATCGCGCCGTCTCCGTGCCGTTTTTCGCGCACTCCGCCGCTCCGTTCAAGCACACAGGGCACACCCGATTTAAGACCTACTACACGGAAGTCATCGCGGATAAAAAAATCGTCAGGGATATTAGTTGTATTATCTTCCATGCGCTCTTTTAGTTTAGGAAAATTTTCTGCATACCATTTTGTGCTAATCATTACTTGATTGACATACCCGGGCCATTCCTGCGCGGCAAGTTCTGCAATCATCTGACCATTACCGCGTGAGTCAAAAGATGCCCCGCAGAAATTTGGGAGTTCGTTCATCAAATATAGAAGTGTTTGCAATTGTTGGGAAAACGGCACATTACGCAATTCGATTACACAAAACGTTAAAAGCCTTCCATCGGTTTGTAGTTCGTCAATAAATATACTGGTAAGATCGCCGGAGCGTGCGAAATCTTCACCGATGTATACGCTAGTGTTCTGTAAAGTACAGACGACCTAAAAGAAAGATGATATACTTGAAATATGGGGAAAAGCATTCAAGTAGCAGCAAGCGCAAAAGAAATAAAGTTAATGGAAACCTTGTTATC
>JAITXS010000079.1 GCA_031284645.1 Spirochaetaceae bacterium
CCGCCGGATTGTCTTGCAAAAAAACTAAAAAATGCTGTCCACGACAAAACAGGTTTAACGGTTTCGCTGGGCATTGCGTCTAACAAATATATCGCAAAGATTGCTTCCGGTATGTCAAAGCCGGACGGCGCTACCATCATACCTGTCGGCACGGAAGAACAATTTATGCTCAATCTTGGCGTTGATAAAATTTGGGGTGCGGGGAAAAAATCGCAGGAACAATTTAAAAAATACGGGTTAAAAAGCTGCAAGGATATTCACGCGCTTTCGTTAGAAACTTTGTCATTGATGTTCGGACAGGCATTTAGTCTTTTCCTGTACCGCGCTGTCCGCGGAGAGGCTGCGGCATCATTTGATAAAGAACGCGGTTCACATTCAATAAGCGCCGAGCGGACCTTTGATTACGATATCTTTGATGAATTCACCATAGAAACGGCGCTGCTTGATATATGCCATACTTTGATGTTCCGGCTTTTAGACCATCACTTGCAAAGCAAAACCGTGTGTATCAAAATTCGCTATGCTGATTTTTTTACAGAATCAGCACAGTTCAGTTCCCGCCATGCTGTCGCCTCGGTCAATGATCTCTTTGATAGGGTAAGCGCATTGTTTCATAAAAAATACAAAAATGGCACGGGTATACGGTTGATCGGTGCGGGTTTAATGAATCTTGAAGATGAAAAGAAATCCGTTCAGACAGAATTGTTTGATTCGGGTGACGACAAACAGAGACAGCTTGAAAAATGTATTCACGAAATCAATAAAAAATTCCCGCACGCCGCCATAAAAAAAGCGCGATTGTTTTGAGGCTTTTACATTGCATCGCACGCTGCAATGACAACAAAAAGATGAACGTTTGTGTCGTTATATCTTTCGGTCATCATAATCCCCTTGCAGGCTCTTTCAAAAACTCGATTTCCGAACCCTCGTTTTTACATGGCGTGGTTAATGAGCTGGCCTCTCTGATGGGTAAGTTCCAGGTAGGCAAGATCGGCAAACCCAAAACCCGCATTTTTGGCAAATTCTTTTGTGTATTCATCGTAGAGCATATCTTCGTACATTTCTCCGGCAAAACCACTTTGATTGAGATCAGATTTTTCAATGGTTTTCCTCATGCCGTTGACCAGCGTCTTCAGGAAGAATGTTTCCAGTTCACGGCAGCTTTCATAGAGTTTGTCTGTCCTATCGATGTTTACATTGTTTACGCCGGATATGGCGCGGGATTGGCCTCTGACATTAGGTTTTTCCCTGTATGAGGAGGGGAAGAAGTCCCCTTTATCAGTAACAGGCACTGTTTCCTGTACTCCGGCTCCTTGCGGTAATTTGTTTTTTTCTGCGGCGATATTCTCTAAAAGTTGGGGAAACGGTGTTTTATCTTCTGTCGTCATGTTGGAAGAAATTGTTTCCTGCCCCGCGTTTAAACGAGTGAATTGTTCCGTGTCAAAACGCGAATTATTGATATGATAGGCACTTAAGCTTTCAATTCCCATTCATTCCCCCGATATTTTGCATTATCTCTTTAAGCTTGTGGCTGTCCCGAGCATATTATCACTTGTTTGTATGGTACGAGAATTGAACTCATAGGCACGCTGCGCGACAATAAGACCGACCATTTCGCTTACAACCGATACATTTGACATTTCCAGCATTTTTTGGATAGTCTTGCCCATGCCCTCGTAACCCGGCCGTCCGGGGATCGCGTTACCCGAAGCTTCCGTTACTTTAAAAAGATTTTCGCCTACCGCGGTAAGGCCGACAGGATTCGGAAAGCGGTAAAGCTCGATCTGCCCGACAGGGACTTCCTCTTCCCTTCCGTCCATAGGGACTCTCACTGATACTGCGCCGGTTTGGGTAATATTTACCGTTTGCGGCAGGTAGTTTTCCGGCATCACGATATCGGGAAGAACCCAGTAGCCGTTTGATGTTACCAAGCGTCCGTTTTCGTCGATTTTGAATGCTCCGTCACGGGTATATGCATAGCTTCCATCGTACATCTGGATACGAAAGAAGCCTTCACCTTCAACGGCAATATCGCTGACATTATCCGTTGTCTGCAAAGCTCCCTGCGTAAAAATCCTCTGCGTTGCCGCCAGCTTAACACCGTGCCCCATCTGCACGCCGACCGGCGTTACGGTATCCTCGGTTGCCGGTGTTCCGGCAATGCGTACTGTCTGATAAAGCAAATCCTCAAAATCAGCGCGTACTTTTTTAAAACCTGAGGTGTTTACGTTTGCCAAATTATTTGAAATGGTATCAATATTAGATTGCTGTCCTATCATTCCGGACGCGCCCGTCCATAAACTACGAACCATAATGTCTCCTATGCTTTTTTAAGATAAGGATGAGTAAGGCTGTCTAAGTGCCTCCGGTACTCCTCACCTACCTCTTTTTTATCGGAGAATCAGGCTGCGGACTTTAAACGGGGGTACTTTTACCAAGGCTTATCTTAAAAACAACAGGAAACGGAACAATATCATGCGTTCCGGGCGCGAGCGCCGCATTAAAAAAACGTGCCTACGGGCTTATCGTTGTCTTGTACCGGGTCTTGAGCTTCCCTGACTCTTTTACAAGTTCAACGATGACGGCGCTTTTTATCGGATCACGGTGGGCATCAAAGGTAAAGTGTCCGGTAAGATAATCCCCGTTGGTTTTTGCAAGCGTGTTTTTTATCGCGTTTGAATCAAGGGTGACTTTACCGTTATTATAGATGAGTGCACTCTCGCCGGTATCGGCGATTGCATCTTTGACAAGATAGCATGCATCATAACCGAGTGCCGCAAAGGATGTCGGCACTTTTTTATAACGTGTTTCGTAATTTTTAACAAATTGAACGACTTTAGGATTATCCGAATCGGGCGCATAGTGGTTTGAATAGAAGCCGTTTAAGACTTCATCACCGGCATTGTCGGTAAGTCCGTCCCAACCATCTGCTCCGACAATCGGTGTATTAATGCCTTGGGCACGGAGTTGTTTTGCTATGAGCGCAACAGTTAAATAATAATCGGGAATATACACGACATCGGGGTTTGCACTCTTGATTTTTGTAATCTGAGCGTTAAAATCCTTGTCGTTTGTAATGTATGATTCCAGTGCAACGATGTCGCAGCCTTCTGCTTGAAGTATGTTTACGAACTTATCTTTTAAACTGACAGAGTAATCTTTGCCGTTATCATACAGAACAGCTGCTTTTTTAGAGCCGAGTTCCCGAAGGGCAAAAAGAGCTCCAACTGAGCCTTGAAAAGGATCGGTGTAACAAGCGCGGAAAATATAATCACCGGCATCAGTAACTTTGACGTTTGTCGCTGCCGGCACCATTAAGAGTACCTGTTGAGCCTGAGCTTTATCCGTGATGGCTCTTGTTGCACCTGAGGTAAGAGATCCGATAATAAGATTTAAACTATCTCTTGTTGTTATAAGATTATACACGTTCATTGTTTTTTCGGGATTAGCTTCGTCATCCTCAAAGATAAGCCTGATTTCCTTACCGAAAACACCGCCTGAGTGGTTAATCTCATCCACAGCGAGTTGTACGCCGTTTAAACAATCAATACCGAAAACCGCCGCCTCTCCTGAAAGCGGGCCGATAAATCCGATTCTGATAAAATCATCGTTCTTGCTGCTGCAAGCGGCAAGTAAAAGGACGGGACATATCAAAATCCCGAAAAACAGGCGTTTAATACCTGCTAAAGAGGAAATTTTCAAATTCTGGCAAATACAATTTTTCTTGCCGAATAATTCATGCGTTTTCATTTTTCTCGCTCCCCGGTTTATAGGTTTATAAGCAGTTTGGTCAGGGGTTTTTCTTTCCATGCGTTCGCTTCCAGTGCGGCCTTATTTTCCTAAAACATCCGTGAACTCGTACACTCCGTTATTCCCGCTTCGGACTGTGTTTACCAGCCACTCGGCGGCGATAATCGCTCCGGCAGCGAGTCCGTTCCTGTTTCGCGCCCTATGGGTAATTTCGATTGTGTCTGCCGGCGAATCAAAATACAGTGTGTGTGTTCCCGGTACGAGGCCTCCGCGGAGGCTCGCGAAATGTAATTCTTCGTTTTCAGGCGGACGATCAAGTTTATCGTAAACGATTTTTGTCTTTCGATCCATGTTGTCCAGTACAATTCGGGCTATTGATTTTGCTGTTCCCGAAGGGCTGTCTGCTTTTTTATTGTGATGGACTTCAAAACCAGCAACATCATATTCATCAAAGGCATCAAAAAGACGCGCTGTATACGAAACGATCTTATAAAAAAGATTCACTCCCAGCGAGAAATTCGATGCGTATAAAAGCGAGCTGCCGCTGTTCTCTATTATTTTTTTTACTTCGCTTAATTCATCATACCAGCCTGTCGTACCGACCACTAAAGAGATCTTTTTTTGTGCGAATTTTTTTATATTATCAAGCGCAACGGAGGGGTGGGTAAAATCAATCGCGACATCGCTCTTCGCAAGCTCAAGACATGAAAGTTCCTGTATGTCCTTGTATACGGGTATCCCTTTTTCAGGAAGCGATGCATCTTTATCCGGATCAATAATCGCGCTGATTGTGTGCCCTTTTTCCAGAGCTTGCTCCGCGATGGCTTTGCCCATCCTGCCGTAACCGGAAATGATGATATTCATAAAACAAGGTTAATACGAAACACAAAAATGGTAAAGGGCAGTTTTGGCGAATCCGGAATAATAAGGATTATTGCAATCATACTTGTATTAATTCTCTACGATAATGTAATATTTACATTATGAGTAATACTGCGCTCCTAAAAAGCGGAGACCGATCGGAATTAGAACTGCTCTTTGACATCTCCCGGACATTGGAGAAGTATGTCGAGCTCCGTACGGCGCTTGGCTCTGTATTAAGTATCATAAAAGTTCGCCGTGGTTTAAAGAACGGTATGGTAACTTTTTTAAACCGGGCAACGGGACTTTTAAAAATTGAGGAAGCCGAAGGCTTAAGCGACGAGGAAAAGGAGCGGGGTGTCTACAGACTCGGAGAGGGATTTGTCGGCAGGGTGTTTGAGTCGGGTATCCCGATTATATCGAAAGATATTTCACAGGAAGAACAATTCCTGAATCGCGCGAAAAATCGACGGCATGAAGACATGGAAGGTATGAGTTACATCTGTGTGCCGATTCGTTCCGGAGAAGCTGTTATCGGTACTTTAAGTGCGGAACGCAGAATTTACCCGCCTGATTCTACGAGTACAGATCACTGGATTTTATCTCCTGAAGAACAATTGGGGGTAGATAAAACATTCCTTGAAAAAGTCGCGGTAATGGTTGCGGATTCGGCAAAACTCCGTGAGCAGATTGCAGGAAAGCAATCCCTCTGGAAATACGAAAAAGAGCATCAGTTGTATGCTGATTTTGATAATACGGACGGGGAAAACCTGGAGGTGCTTGGCAGGATCGCCAGCGGGAGCAGTATTGTCGGCACCAGTAATGCGTTAAAAAATGTCTACGACCTGATCAAACAAGTTGCGCCGAGTGAGGCGACGGTTCTTATCGGCGGTGAGAGCGGCACCGGCAAGGAACTTATCGCGGCGGAAATTTTCAGGCTTTCCAAACGAAGCGGGGGGCCTTTTTTAAAATTAAACTGCGCGGCGCTTCCTGAATCTATTATCGAAAGCGAACTTTTCGGACACGAAAAAGGAGCCTTTACCGGCGCTCACAACCAGCGAAAGGGGCGCTTTGAGTTGGCTCACAGGGGTACGATTTTTCTTGATGAGATTGGAGAGCTGTCGCCGCACATTCAAGCTAAACTCCTGCGCGTGTTACAAGAACGCGAGCTGGAGCGTCTGGGCGGGTCTCAGACTATCAAAGTTGATGTACGTCTTATTGCGGCAACGAATAAAGACCTTGAAAAAGAAATGCTCGAAAAACGTTTTCGTGAGGATTTATTTTACCGCTTAAATGTTTTTCCAATCCGGCTGCCGTCTTTACGGGAACGAAAAGGCGATATTATGCTTCTTGCCGATCATTTTACGGAGAAATACGCGAAAAAAAACAACAAGCTGATAAAAAGAATTTCCACTCCGGCTATTGATCTTTTGACCAGTTATTCCTGGCCCGGTAATGTCCGCGAATTGGAAAATTGTATTGAACGCGCGGTTATTCTTTCAAATGACATGGTTATTCATTCGTATAATTTACCGCCGAGCCTGCAATCAGCGGTTTCAACAAATACACTACCAAACATGACTCTTGAATCCGCGCTTTCCCGTCTTGAAAAAGAGATGATCATGGAAGCGCTAAAAATCACCGGCGGCAATATGTCCTCCGCAGCCCGCAGCTTGGGCATTACTGAAAGACAAATGGGCTTGAGAATACATCACTACGGGATCAATTGGCGCGAGTTTAGAAAGGTGGTCTAGATGCAAAGTCTTGAAGTTTCAAGCTGCAAGCTGTCGATGTATCTGCGTGAAATCCAAAAATGATACCCCATTAATTTTTCCGGTCACGCACACTGCCCACCCATTCCACAGAGGCACTGCGACGCCTTGACGGCGGAACTAAAAGACACTATATTTAGGGCAATAAAACAATTTAATAAATATTTTTATGGAGGATACTTATGGCAATTAAACCTTTAGCAGACCGTGTTTTGGTGCTGATTGAAGAGGCTGAAACAAAAAGCGCGGGGGGAATTATAATTCCTGATACTGCACAGCAAAAAACCCAGAAGGGCACGGTAGTCGCTGTCGGTCCGGGTACTGAAAAGGAAAAAATGACTGTTTCTGTTGGGCAAAAAGTTATGTATGACAAATATGCCGGAACTCAGTTGACGATTGATGGCAAAGATCACCTTATCCTTAAAGCGGGTGATATTGTCGCCCTTATCGAATAGTTGAGCCCCCATCCCTAAGCCCCGTGGGGCTTAGGGATGGGGAGAGCTCCTTTAAAATAATTACGGGCTTTTTGGTGCATCCAAAAAGCCCGTAATTATTTTAATTCCCAAGAAAAAATACTAAAGATGTAAGCCCGGACGCATTTACTGCGGCAAGATAATCGCATTGATCTTGATTCCCCTGTTTTGAGCAGCCGTTATGGCCATTTCCTC